>CAZQTQ010000070.1:0-8877 GCA_964596025.1 uncultured Rickettsiales bacterium | reverse complement strand
ATCTCCTGGGCCTTCTTGAGGCTCCGCCACAGCAGTGGGCTGTAGGCGTAGAGACCGGAGCTGACCCGAAAGATGAGCCCCGCCCGGGTCATCAGCCGGTGGCTTCGCACCTCGGCGTCGGAAGGATCTTCTCGATAGGTAACGATATGGAGTCGAGACGCGCGCATGCCCGGATACCTAGGCGGACTCGGCTTCGGCGTCAAGCTCAGGCGGAGCCCATCTCGCGGCGTTCTTCGACCGCTCGGGCGAGCGTGCTGGAGTCTGTGTACTCCAGTTCGGCTCCTACACTGACCCCGCGGGCGAGGCGGGAGACCTTGATCCCGAGTGGCTGAACCAACCGGGCGATGTAGAGGGCCGTGGCGTCGCCTTCGACGGTCGGGTTGGTGGCGAGGAGGGCCTCTTGAATGCAGCCGTCCTCGAGGCGGGCTACCAATTCGCGCATCCGCAACTCCGCCGGGCCGATGCCTTTGAGGGGGGACAAGCTGCCGCCCAAGACGTGGTAGGTGCCGCGAAAGGCGCCCGACCGCTCGATCGCCTGGACGTCCTGGGGGCGCTCCACGACGCAAAGCAGGGAGTCGCTTCGCTTGGGGTCGGCGCAGATCGAGCAGAACTCCGAGGTGGTGACGGTACAGCAGCGCTGGCAACGGGCCACGCCGTCTACCAGGGCGTCGAGGGCATCCCGCAGGCCCGCCGCGAGTTCCGGATTGCGGGCGATGTGGTAGGCCAGCCGACTTGCTGTCTTGCTCCCGATGCTTGGGAGGCGACTCAGGTGGTGGCTGAGCTGGTCCAAGGGGTCGGGCTGCTCGTCGGTCACGGGCTTGTCTCTACTTGAGGGCCTGAGAGAAGAGGCTGCCAAGCTCGCCCATGTCGAGCCCGCCGGTTACGCCACCCATCTCCTTCTGGACGGTCTCTTGGGCCCGTCTGAGGGCGTCGTTGACGGCCGCCGTAATCAGGTCCTCCAGCATCTCGATGTCGCGGGGGTCGACCGCGACCGGCTCGATGCGGATCTTTGCCACCCGCCCGGCTCCGGTAGCCGTCACCTGGATGATTCCGCCGCCGGCCTCACCTTCGACGGTGACATCCTTGAGCCGCTCTTGGACCTCAGACATTCGCCCTTGGACGGTGCGTGCTTGCTCCATGATGGAGCCCAGCATCCTGTTTAGGTCGAGTCCCTCAGTGGACATGTTCGATCTCCTGGGGGGGAGGCACCCGCACCGAGATGATCTCGGAGCCGGGGAAGCGCTCCTGGGTTGCCGCGACTCTGGGGTGCCGTCGTGCGGTGTCTTCCTGACCGGCCAAGGCATCCGCCTTCATCTGGTCTAGCGTTTCGCTGAGGCTCTTGCCCGAGCGGCCTTCTCTGTCTAGTTCGAGCTGCACGGTGGTGCCGGCTCCAAAGCTCTGGTCCAGGGCCCGGACCCATTCCACATGGCCTTCCATATCGCGGGCTTGCCGCAGGGTCATTTCGGTGCGGAAGGCCACACGAATGCACTGTTGGTCGCAGCCGGCGAAGCCGCTGAGGGCGAAGATGGCGTAGAGGATGCTCGATGGGCCCTCTCGGCTTAGATCGTGGACGAACTGGCGCCACTTGGGAGCGTCACAGAGGGGGCTCCCCGGGGGATCGCTTCGATCCGTGGGGACGGCTCTTGGGGCCACCGCGGCTTCTGGCGCTTTGGCGGTTTCTGCCTCTTCCGTGGGCGAGCTGGCTGGGCCTGGGGCGGTCGGGGCAGGCGCAGTTCCGGAGCCTCTGGCTTCTTCTGAGTCGACACTGCCTCCTGGGGAGGAAGCCTCCGTGGACGCGTTTCCAGGCAGGGCACCCCCGCTGGCTGCTTCACCAGGAGATGCCTTGCGTCGGTAGCTCTGGATGGCGGCGAGTGCCGAGCTTCCGGTTTGTTGGGGTGGTGTGGGCGCGGACGCGGGTACCGGCGCCAGGACCGGTTCTTCAATCGGCGGGGGCGGTGACGGCAGCGGGGTTGCAGAGGCAGGCTCGAGGACCTCGTCCTCGAAGGGCGGCGGCGGCGGAGGGGCTGCGGAGGCAGGCTCGAGAACCTCGTCCTCGAAGGGAGGGGGCGGTGGAGAGGCCGAAGAGACAGGTTCTGGTGCCGGTTCAGCCGCCCTTTGTTCCGGCGGGGCGCTTGGGGCGGCCGGAGGCTCTCGCCTCTGGGAGGGACTTCGGAGGACTTCGGTCGGCGGAGCGTCGGGGCGTCGCCGTGGGCCCGGGGCTCGGGAGTCGGCCCGGGAAGGCCGCCCATTGCCGCCGGACGAACCGCTGCGAATCCGGCTCTCCAGGGCTTCGAGGCGCTCGACGAGGCCCCCGACGGCAACGACGGGGCAGCAGGAGGCCATCTTGACCACCGCCATTTCCAACAGCAAGAACGGCTGCTCGGACCGCGCGATTCGGTCCAATGCATCGGCCAGGATGTCGAATTGTTGGTGCACCAGGGTCCGGTCGCAGTACTCGGCCAACCGCTTGAGGCCTTCGATCTCGTCGTCAGGTAGGTCCAAGAGACGATCGGGCTCCTGGATGTGGGCCACGAGCGAGACGTTACGCACCGCTTCGAGAAGCTGGTTGGTGAAGGTTCGGACGTCGTAGCCGAACTGGGCAACCTTGCTCAGTTCTTCGATGGCTCCCGCCGCATTGCCCGAGAGCGAGCACTCTAGGACGTCGTAGAGCAAGGAGCGGTCGATGAAGCCCAAGATCTCGGCGACCTCATCCTCGGTGACCGAATCGCCCGAGAAGCTCAGCACCTGGTCCAGGAGCGACTGCGCGTCTCGCATCGACCCACCGCCCTCGCGGGCAATGACCAAGAGGCTGGACTCGGGAACAGCGACCCCCTCCTCTTGGGCTACGAACTTCAAGCGTTCGAAGATGGTCCGCACCGGGATCATCTTGAAGTCGAAGCGCTGGCAGCGGCTGATGACGGTGTCCAGCAGTTGCTGGGGATCGGTGGTCGCCAGGATGAAGAGTACGTGCGGCGGCGGCTCCTCAAGGGTCTTGAGCAGGGCGTTGAAGCCCTGCTTGGTGACCATGTGCACCTCGTCGATGATGTAGATCTTGTAGCGGGCACGCTGCGGCGCGTACTGCACCTTCTCGACCAGGTCCCGGATCGCGTCGACGCTGTTGTGGGAGGCCGCGTCGATCTCGATGAGGTCGGGGAAGGTTCCGGCCAGCATCTCCTGGCAGGACGTGCACTCGTTGCAGGGGTTTTCGGCGGGGCCGGTCTCACAGTTGACGGCCCGGGCCAAGATGCGGGCGGCTGAGGTCTTGCCGACGCCGCGCGCGCCCGTCATCAAGAAGGCATGGTGGATTCGGCCGAGCCGGATCGCGTTCTGCAGGGTGTGGGTGACGTGTCGTTGGCCTGCGATCTCGTCGAAGGTCCTCGGACGCCACTTGCGGGCGATGGCCTGGTGGCTCATGTGCGGAAGCCCCCTCCAGGGTTCGGGCTCGGCGGCCAGTGGCTGCCGACGGGACATGTGAGGGACCCCCCGCAAGCAAGAGAGACAGCCGGGCGGCCCGAACACCTCGGGATCCTGGCTACCGTTGCTCCCTTCCGGGCCTGGCGGAGTTCACCACTACCGACCGTACGGAGCCCGGCTGTCACTCTTGCCTACGAGGGGCTTCTCAACGCTGTGGCGGTGAGCCAGGGATTCGAACCCCGGGTGGGTTGCCCCACACTTGATTTCGAGTCAAGCGCCTTCGACCACTCGGCCAGCTCACCTACAAGCCTCCTGCGACGGTACTGCGCTGCTAGTAAATCGACTCTGCTGCCGCTGAAGGAGAGGGATAATACCGAAGGATTGTGCGCTGTAAACGGCGGGCTTTGCGGAGCGCTCGACTTCGGGTAGCAGCGGCCCCTTGACGGGGCGCGGTCCGAGGGGCACCGTGCAAGGCAGGACCATGAAGCCGTCGCGATTCGAACTCCTCCACTCTGCGATTCTCTTTGTCCTTGTGTGGGGGTTGGTGCCTGGCTGCGGACCAGGGGCCTCCGAATGTCCGGAAAATGACCCCCTCTGTGCCCCCGGATTGGTGGCACACGAAGGCGATCTGCCTGGCGAGTGCATCGATGGCGCAGACAACGATCGGGACGGTGCCTACGACTGCGATGACAGCGACTGCGCCGCTTCTCCTGATTGCGATACCGGCAACGACGACGACACGGGTGATGACGACGACAGTCTGGATGGCCCGCTGAACCTGGTGGAGAGCGTTGATCCTGAGCTCGTATGGGACTGCACTGAGGGGAACTTCGACGGTCGAAGCCACTGCTGGGCAGACTATGTGGCCCTGGGTCAGGAGACCTTGGACCCCACGGTGGACCTCGACACCTGCCGCGAGGAGTGGGCCGTTCGCTTTCAGGCAATCCAGGATTTGGAGATCATCCCCGATCCGGTCGGCCCCTTGTCGTCCAAGGGCCTGGGTACTGCCATCGAGGAGGCCTTGGGGCTGGGAGACTGGTGGACGGGGCTGGACCCACGTCTGACTGAAGTCACAGAGGTTCTGTCAAAGGACTATCCCTGGGGCGTACAGCGCACCTTGCTCTTAAACGATCCCTTCCTCCGAATGAACGAAGTCTGGGAGATGCGTCCGGCTGAGCCCGCCGCCGTCCCCTTCATCGTAGTCCTGCCTGGCCACCCCGATGGAGACTACGCAGCTGACGAGATGACCCAGCAGCGACACCTCATCGATTACGTCGAGGCGGGGTACGGGGTCCTGGTGCTGGACACCAAGGCCTACGATTCTGCTTCAGCCGAGCACCTCGCGGTGTCGACGTTGCTCTGTGCTGGCAAGTCCTTGATGGTGGTGCGCGCCTACGAGGCCTTGCTTCTCCACAAGTACGTGCGCTACCTGCAGAGGGAGGGCCGCGCCGAGTCGCGCATCGCACTGCTTGGCAATTCCGGTGGTTCGGTGGTGGCGAACATGCTTACTCGCTTCTTCCTCGGCTTCGATGCGGTCATCGCCGACTTCCACGGTCGCCACCTCGAACTCGGAACCTGCGAGGAGGCGGGCCCCTCTGGGATCTGCATGCTCGATGAGTGCCACGAGGGGCTCTACCTGCTGCACGAGCAGATCAACAACAAAGAGAGTCCACCGATTGTGGTGCCCACCCTGAACCAGCCGTACGGGTACACCGAAGGCCCGGAGGAAGTCTTGGACTTTCTGGACGCACACCTCCTCGAATAGGCGCCTCCCTCACTTCCCCACCACCACCTTCTTTCCCACCAGCTCCCACACCGGGATGGGCGAGGTCTCCACGTCGAGGGCCCACTCTGCGAACTCGGGCCGCACCCGCCGGAACAGCCACCGCGCGCGGATGTCCAAGGGCCATTGGACGTCCTCCGGCAGATCGAGCTGCAGCACTTGAGACCGGGGCGGCGCGATCGGACGGCTGTTGGCGAGGATGGCCTTGTCTTCCACCGCATCCAGCTCGAGCAGGCGGTGCTGGGGCAGCGGTTCGCCTGAAGCAGTCAACTCCCGGGCCCCCAGACGAGCTGCCGCATCGGCCACACGCCCTCGTTCGTCCAGCGCGCCGAGGTGACTCAGGGTCGTCCCGCTGCTGTCGCGCACCAACAGCTCCATCCAGATCTCCTGCAGGTCTAGGGGACCAGAGGGGAAGTCGTGGCCGACCCGGGCGTTCCAGGTCGTCGTCTTGACCGCGAGCTGCCCCGAGCTTGGCTGGTAGGCACCGCTCACTTGGAAGCCCAAGGAGCGGCTGCTTGGCTGCAGGTCGCTCCCCGAGTTGGGGGGAAGGGCCGGCCCCGGCTGGGGCCAGTCCGGAGCATCGATCGCACCGTAGGGCACTAAGCCGGCCTGTTGCTGAGCCCGGATGGCATGCCTCCGCTGGAGCCTCCGGTCTGCCTCGCTTGCCCCCGGAGTGTAGTGGATCAGGTCGGCGTTGATGCCCGCCATCTCGTGGGTGTACTGGTCGAACTTGCGGTTGATCTGCGGCAGGTGGCACAGCTCGCACTGCGTGACAAAGGCGTTGGGGTCGTCCGAGCCGTTCGACTGGCCCTGGAGGATGTGGACGCCCGCCAAGCCCAGGTCCGGCCCCAGCTCGATGCGGTGACAGGCCTCGCAGAGCTTGCGGTCGAGAACGAAGGCGTCCACCCCCAGCTCCAGCTCATGCCTGCGGACGTCGAGGCGCACGTTCTTCTGAAAGGTCTCCCCCGTTCCGGGATAGGTCGGCAAGGACGCGGCCAACGTGAACAGCCCGTTGCCTCTCCGCTTCGTCTCGGGCGTGGTGCCGGCGTCCGTCATGCCGTGGCAGACGAGACAGGAGACGCCGTCGGAGCCGCTCTCGGGTACGCCATCGCTGTAGGCAGCTGGGACCTGACCGGTGAGCGCTCTCTCGGGGTCGTGGCAGTTGGCGCAGAATAGCGCCGCCTCCGTCTTTCCTTCGGCCAGGAGGCCGCCGACTGCAGCCTTGTAGAAGCGGTTGTCGGCCGACCAGCGGTGCGGCGATCCCTGCCACTCTTGCGTGATGTCGGGGTGGCAGTCGGTGGCTCCGCAGCTGCTTGAGTCCTTGAGGGTTGCCGGATCCAGGTGCACCCAGTTGGGGTTCTGTGCGACGGACTGGGCCCGCTCCTCGGCCGTGGCCGCCGTCCGAGCGACCTGAATCCCTGGCACATCCTCTCGCTTCATGTGCCCGCCCCAGTGCTCGGCCGCATAGAGTCCGCCCAGGACGAGTCCGGTAACGAGCACGCCCAGGGCGGTCAGTGAGGAGGCCTTCCAACGCGGGACCTCCAAGCTCCGCAGTCGGGCTGCCAAGAGGTGCTGGACCAAGACCAGCGAGACCAAGAGCCCCACCCCGGTGTGCAGGGGCAAGACCAGCGAGAGGTCGTCGCGCGCCACCCAAGACTGCACGGCCCCGGTCAGGGCGGCCCACAGCGTCATCACCACCAACCCCACTCCCGTCCATCGGGAGGTCTGCCAGCCCTGGGAGCGCGCCAGGAAGCCGGCGGTCATCGAGAGCAGGGCCAGCCCCGTGAGGATGGCCAGGGCCGCGGGGCCTAAGAGCGTGGCTGTGGCCCGCAGGTCGCCGCCGCCCAGGCGTCCCAGCTCCGAGCCCAAGTAGCCGATCAGCGAGAAGTCATCGGGCGCGTGGAGGGAGAAGATCGACGGCAGGGCCAAGGTCGCCACGACCAGCGCGACCGCGAGCGTCACCCAAGGCTTCGTCCCCGTCTTCCAGAGGTGGTAGCCCAGAGCAGGTATGCCGCTGGCCAGCAGGAGCCAGCCGGCCCAGGTGTGCAGACGCAGCACACTGAAGTAGCCGGGCATCGTCGTGTAGGCGACAAAGGTGACGAGTGCGGTGCCGAGGCACAGCAACAGGGCGGCGTAGGCGAGGCGGGTTAGTGCCTTCACGGTGGGCTCGTCCGTCTGGTCCTTGAGCGGAGTGCTCCGCTCAGGGGTCCAGACAGAGCACCTCGTCGTCCCATTCGGAAAGGTCGGCGTCGCTGGCAGTGGCCTCGCACGCGAAGATCGTCTCCACGGTTCCTGCGTTGGGGCTGAGATCGACCGAACTGATTACCGGAGGGGTGTTGCCGATGGTGACGAAAGAACTGCCCACCCGCGGTGTGGCTTCGGTGCCAACTTGGACTGAGGCCTGGGCCGTCCAGGTCTCGTCACGGGCCGTCGCGCTGGCTAGAACCACGGTCGTGTCGGCCAGGTCGCTCTGCTCCTCGCCATTCTTGAACCAGCTCAGCGTGGGCGTGCCGAGGTCGGTGCTCACCTCTGCACTCAGGGTGTCGGTGGTTAGCGGGCTACTCGGTGTAATGGTGACTACCGGGACTCCCATCGGTCCCTCGCCCGACCCGTCGATGCCGTCGCAGTTCTGATCGACGGCGTCTTGAGTCTCGTCATCGGCCCCCGGGTGGATCGAAGCGTCGCTGTCGTTGCAGTCAAACAGTTCAGGCGTCGTGGCGAGTTCCTCGTTGCTGGGGTAGCCGTCGCCGTCGGTGTCGATCCCGTCGCTTCCGTCGCAGTTCGCGTCTAGGTCGTCTCCGTAGGGGTCGGGCGCGCCGGGGTAGACGGCAGGGTTGTCGGCGCCGCAGTCTTGGCTGTCCGGCGTGCCGTCTCCGTCGAAGTCGTAGAGGTCATCGCCGGTGTTGCAGCTGACGAAGGCGGCGCAGAGGAGCAGGACGCAAGCGACTCTCGGGATCCTGCTGTCTGGAGAGAACTTCATCTGCGTTCGCATTCCCTTGGCTGGCACTCTAGCCCAAGGCCAGCGGCCAGGTGGAGCCTCTTTGGAGCCCGGTTTGCCTCGATATACTGTTCGGCAAGAGAGCTTGGGGGGCACGATGAGGATGGTCTTGAGGTGGTTCAGAACCGAAGAGGGTTCAGGACAGATCTGCCCGCTGCTCTGTCTCTTGGCCTTGGTAGTCCTCTTGGGCTGTGCCGCTTGTCGAGGGGGAGTCGGGCAGGGTGGGGGCGATGACGACGCGGGTGACGACGACAGCAGCAGCGGCGACGACGACGCAGCGGGTGACGACGACGCATCGGGCGATGACGACAGCGGCGACGACGACGATTCGGTCTCCGGAGAGGTCTCGGTCGTGACCGTCGGCAAAGACTTCCGCTGCACTCCGGCCGGCGCCCCCCCCTTTCCTGGGGTTCTCTACAACCACGGAGGCCTCGGCTCCATGGTCGGCGGAGACCTCGAGGGCACCTGCCGCGCCCTAGCCGAGGCTGGCTACCTTGCCTATGCCAAGAAGAGGCGTGAGACGACTCCGCTGACGGGGCATATCGACGACGTGGAAGACGGCATGGAGGCCCTGCAGGCCCTCGACGACCTGGACCCCTCGAACATGGCCATCCTCGGCTTCTCTCGCGGCGGCCTCTGGTTTGCCTGCTGATGATTGGGTCACGTCTGCTCCTTTCTCGGG
>CAZQTQ010000069.1:0-14129 GCA_964596025.1 uncultured Rickettsiales bacterium | reverse complement strand
GAACAGGAGCAAGCGGCTCTCGCCTACTCCAAGGGTGTTCTGGCGGTAAAGGACTACTTCCGCGCGATCGAGGCAGCCGAGGCAGCCAACCCCCTGCGCATCCGGAAGATCGTCCACGACATGGTCGACGTCGCCGACGAAAATCCCGACGACTTCCTCAAGCTGCACACCATTCAGGGAGTTGAAGACGTTTACTACAACCACTGCGTGAACGTGAGTTCGCTGGCGGTGGGCATCGGGCGGAAGTTGGGATTGACCCGGGTGCAGTTGGCCGAGTTGGGCGCAGCGGCCATGTTTCATGACCTGGGCTATGCGGCCTTGGAGCGGGAGGCCAGCGAGAACGAGCGAGTCTTGAGCCAAGAGGACCGGATGATGGAACACCCGGTCGCTGGCTTTAAGTCGCTGCTCCGCCAGACAGAGTACGGCCCAGGCCTCATGCGGCGGCTGTTGGTGACGCTGGAGCACCACATGCACTACCAGCGCCCAGGCGGGTACCCCCCGCTCGGAAAGAAGCAACTCAGCGTCTACACCCGGATCTTTCAGGTGGCCGATACCTACGACGCCCTGGTGACGGCCATGGGCTCAGAGCCTCCCATGCTTCCGGTTCAGGCCCTGGAGACAATCGTCGAAGCGGCGGGTACGGCCTTCGATCCCGTGGTCGTGCGCGCCTTTGTGCACGTAGTGGGGCGCTATCCCTACGGTTCTTTGGTCGAGATGAATACGGGCGAGGTGGGAGTCGTCACCTCCGGGGGGCGCAGCGGCCAGGAATTCGATAAGCCGCGGGTGATGGTTGTGCGCTCGGCCGACGGGCGGGAATGCGAACCTCGAGAGGTCGATCTGGCCTCGAAACGGGTCCTCGAGCGAGCCGTTGTCGCGGTCCTTGACCCCTTTGACGAGGAACTCACCCCTCACGCCGTACTCTTTTCTGAGCTGGGTCAGGCCCTTGAGGAAAAGGGTGGCGCGGACGCCAGCGGGGCGGCAGCCGAGGTCGTGGCGAGCATGAGCCTCGACGCTTGGAATCGTGCCGTCTGGGAGGAATCGGACCCCATGGCGGCGGTGACCGGCTCGCTTGAGACCATCGACTCCGCTGAGCTGGAGGCGGAGTCCATCGAAACGCTTGCGGGTGACGCTGGGGTGCCGTCTGCGGAGGGGGATGCCACCGATTCGAGCGGTCCCTCGCCGGTGGCCATCCCCGCTGCGACGGCGGAGCAGGCCGAGGGTATTGATGATCCCTTTGCGCTGGAGCCGTCCGGCTTGCCCACGGCCCAGCCAACGGACACGCACGCGGTTACCGTGGCGGACGCCGAGGCCGTCGATGACCCCTTTGCACTCTCGTCTCCGGCCCCCTCGTCGGCCGAGGAGGCCCCGGAGCCTGCTGAGCCGGCCCCTTCGTCGGCCGAGGAGGCCCCGGAGCCTGCTGAGCCGGCCCCCTCGTCGGCCGAGGAGGCCCCGGCGGAGCCTGCTGCTCCCGCCCCGCCGGCTTGGATGCTGGATGAGGCCGCGGCCGAGGAAGAGGCGCATCCAGGGGCCCAGGAAGCGGGGAAGACCGAGGCTGCCGGAGACCCCGAAGCCGAGGCTCCCTCCGAGCTCGATGGCCCGCCAGCAGTTCCTGCCTGGATGGACGACTTGGGCGAGGATGAAGACTCGGATGGAGACGAGTCGCTCGGGTCGACGTCTGTGCCCAGAGGAGTTCTTACTCCGACCGATGAGCTGCCCACTGTTCCCGACACCCTGGACGAGCTGCTGCCCTTCGAGGAAGACGGTGTAGCCGATCCCTTTGGAGCGCTGCCTCCGACCTCTAGTCCCTCCCGCGTCAGCACGCCGCTCGTAGATCCGGCCGCCCCCACCTTGATCGACGAACTTGAGGGCCAATTCCTCGAGAGTGACTCGCTTGCTCCCGACGGAGGTGCGTCTGGGGACGACTTGGCGCCTGCCGAGGAAGCCGAGCCGACCGCCTACACCGAAGAGGAGATCGCTCGGCGCAAGAAGGCCTGGCAAGCCGCCATCCAGCGTGCCTTCGCCGAGGGGGGAGAGGACGCGGTGCAGGCCTTGTCGGAGCTGTCCTGGCAGGACTTCGAGCCCGAAGACTGAGTTGCTTCCTTGGGCTCCGGCGCGAGCGGAGTACAATCGGCCGCTTCGTCGTTTCGTGGAGGTTCCCTTCGGTGTTGCGCCGCCCCCAAGCTCTCATCCTGCCGGTGGTTCTAGGTGGACTGTGGTGCGTGTTTGCCGCGGTGGTATTCCTTGCTCCCGAGGCCTGGCCGTTGCTCCCCATGGGAGCGGGCGTTTTGGTGGCTACCGTCGTCCTCGCCTCCGTCAATCCCCGCTGGGGGATCTTCGGCGATGCCGTGGTTAGGGGGCCAGCCGGGGGCTCTCGGGTGGCCTTGACCTTCGACGACGGCCCTCACCCCGTGCACACCCGGCGGGTGTTGGAAGTCCTGAAGGCGAAAGACGCGCATGCCACCTTTTTTGTCCTCGGGGCCCGGGTGGAAGAGCACCCCGAAGTCGTGGCGGAGATCATGGCCGCAGGACACCAGGTGGCGCTGCACGGCTACAGCCACCAGTGGTCGCAGGCCTTTCGTCTCTCTTCGGCGCTGGGGGAGTTGCACCGCGGCCTGGCGGTGCTGGGTAAGGCTGCCGGCGCGAGGCCCCGCCACTACCGTTCGCCAGTGGGTCTGACCACCCCCGAACTGCTCGCCGCCGTACGGTCCTTCCACCTTCGCTACATCGCCTGGTCCTTGCGCACGCTGGATGGGGCCGGCGCATCGGCTGCTGCGGTGCTTTCCCGTGTTCAATCGAAGCTATCCGACGGCGACATCGTCTTACTTCACGACGCCCCGCCCGTCGGTGGCGGCGAGAGGGAGCCCATCGCCGTGCAGGTTCTGCCGCGCATCTTGGAGTGTTTGGATGAACGGGGCCTGCGTTCGGTCACGGTGGCCGAACTTCTCGACGAGGAACCCTATCTTTCGGGCGAGCGGGGCCAGCTGGCAGCTGCCCCGATCTCCCTCTCCGACGTTCGCTTCCCGCGCATCCCCTTCGTGGTCTTGAGTACGCTGGTCGTGCTTCTTCTGGCCTCGGTGAGCCTGGCCCGAGCCTCGGAGCCCGGCTTGCCTACGGGATTGCTCGAGGCGGCCACCCGCTTGCAAGAACACGAGACCCTGGTCGCACGTTTCGTTCAGACCAAGGAGTCGCTGCTCTTTGAGGAGCCGGTTCGCCAGACCGGTCGGATGGAGCTTCGGCGCAGCGATGGCCGCCTTCGTTGGAGTTACGACGCGGGTCCCTCCATCCTGCTGGCAGAGGGACGAATCTATGTCAGTGGCAAAGACGGACGGATTCGTGGGCCGGGCCAGCGCATTCCCGGAGGCGGCCGCATGGTGCAGGTACTGCGGGGGCTCTTCACTCTGGACCCTGGTGTCCTCGGGACGTCCTTTGCTGTCGATGATCTGGGCTCTGGCCGCTACAGCTTGCAGTCCAAAGAGAAGGGGGCCGCGTTTCCGCAGGTCCTTTTGAGCCTCAGTGGTAGCCCGGAGCTTCTGCGGGACATCGAACTGAGCGAGGCCAGCGGGGACCGGCTGCATCTGCACTTCGATGCGCTGGAGCCCAACGCCGCCATCCCCGCAGATCGCTTGGCCTTGCCTTCGGAGCGGCGCGGCGAGGGGGAGCCAAGAGCGAGTTCTGAGGGCGAGCGCCAGCCGTGAGGTCGCGGATCGAGGCGTCGGGCCGCTGGGCAGTGGCCCATCCCCGCAGGGTTCTTGCCGGGGTGGTCCTGGCAATCCTGCTCTGTGTGCCGGGCTTGCTGCAGCTGCAGATCAGCGCCGACATCAGCGGACTCCTGCCGAAGGACACCGAAGCAAGCCGGGGTCTGGCTCGCGTTGTGGAGAGCTTTGGGGAGGCTGACTCGCTCTTCGGTCTCCTCGAGCGGAGCGGCCCCCCGGCGGACGACGGCGAGTTGCTCCGTTTGGGGGAGGCCCTCAAGACGGTCATCGAGGCCCTCCCCGAGGTGAAGAGTGTCCGCATCCGTCCGCCGCAGGCCCTGCCTCTCGGGAGCCCCGCACGCGTCTTGGGGCTGGCTGAAGGCCCGACTCGGGAGGCCCTGGAAGGGCGCTTGAGCCCGGAGGGACTCCGGGCCAGAGCCCGTGGCTTGAAGACCCT
This sequence comes from uncultured Rickettsiales bacterium, assembly GCA_964596025.1. Classification (GTDB taxonomy): domain Bacteria; phylum Myxococcota_A; class UBA796; order UBA9615; family UBA9615; genus CAZQTQ01. The sequence continues at coordinate 9,980 of CAZQTQ010000069.1, read as the reverse complement.
GCTCTCTGGGCCCCTCGACCGTGAACTGCGCAGCCTTCTGGTGCGGGATCCGCTGGGGCTCTGGGAGATCTACGGTGAACGCTTGAAGCGAGGCCTTCGGCACAGCAGTTCGTCGCAGGACGGCTTTGTCTCCCCCGATGGCTCTGCGCTTCTCGTCTTCATCGAGGCATCAAGCGCTGAGGCCACGAGCTACCACGAGAGCCTGGTCGACGGTGTCCGCGCGGAAGTGGCCGCAGTCCTACGCAGCCAGGAGGCACCCGAACAGTGGTCCTTCGGCCTGACCGGTTCAATCGCCTACGCGCGGGACATCTCGCGGGCGACCCGGGCCGAGGCCTTCGAGCTGTCGTTGGTTTCGCTGGCTGCCATCCTCGTCCTGTACCTGGTCTTCTACCGTTCGCTGCTCAGCTTGCTCCTCATTGTTGTGCTTCTTCCGCTCTCAGCCGTCCTGACTCTTGGGCTCGCGGGCTATCTCTACGGGTCTGTCAATCCTCTCGCAGCCGGCTTCGTCGCCATTCTCTTTGGGCTTGGCATCGATCCGGCGATCCACCTCATCAGTCGCTATCGGGAAGAGTTGCTCAGCTCGGAACCGTCAGAGGCGGCCCGCCGGGCGGTGGCTGCGGTGGGACCTGCGGTCGCTGTTGCTTCAGGGACGACGGCTGCGGCACTGATGTCCATCCAGCTGACCGATCCGGGCGAACAGGGCCAGATCGGTGTCCTCGCCGGCCTCGGGGTACTTATCAACGCTGTCCTCATGGGAACTGCTCTGCCTGCTTTGTGGGTGCTCTTGGGGAGGCGCATTCCCGGCGATGCGCAGGTGGGGATGCCCCTAATTCGGCGCATCGTTGCGTTCCTGGAGCGCTACAGCGGGGCGGTTGTTCTCGCTTCCGCGGCGGCGGTTGTCCTTACCGTGGCCTTCGTACAGCCCCTCAGCTACGACGGCTTCTTGACCAGCTTCCAGCCTGCGGACTTGGAACCGGTTGCGACCGACAAAGCCATCCGAGAGCGCTTTGAAGAGGACGATGGCCAGCTCCTTCTGCTTGTCGAAGCGGTGGACGAGCAGGTGGCGCTCCAGAGCGTAGATTCCTGGACGCCCGTCTTGCGTCGGGCGGTTGACGATGGCGTGCTTCGCGGCTTTGACGGCCTGTCTGTCCTGCGGGCCTCTGAGACGGTGGCCGCCGAGCGTCGTCAGGCCTTGGACGAGGCAGTGGGCGGTGCCGCTTCGCTCCAGGCTTTTCGGCAGGCGCTGCGGGAGGAGGGCTTCCGCAGCGAGCCCTTCGAACCGGCGCTCCTGGAACTTGAGGAGCGGTGGTTGGGGGAGCTCTCTGGCCAGTCTCCGCTTCAGACGGAGATTCTGCCTGTTGAGTCCCAGGCCGGGGCCGGGGCCGAGCCGGGCTGGGCCGACTTCCTGGAGGAGAGGCACCTTGCCCGCAGCGAGAGCGGGGTGCGGGTCCTGACCCTGCTCTATCCGGAAGGGGACCCGAGTTCGGCGGCAGAGGTGTTGAGACTCGAGATGCCCGCCCGAGCCGAAGGTGTCGAGGTCCACCTCACTGGGACGCCGCTGGTCGAGGTGGAGACCAAGGAGTTGTTGGCCAAGAGGGTGCCGCTGTTGACGGGCTTTGCTAGCTGCATCCTCATCGTGGTCTTGAGCCTCTACTACCGTCGCCTTCGGGTGGTGCTTCTCGCATACGTTCCTCTTTGCGTCGTGCTCGGCGCTTTCCTCGCTGTCCACGCGGCCCTCGGCTGGCCCATCACCCCCTTCGTACTCGCCGCGATGCTCCTCTTGGTCGGAGTGGGCATCGACGACCATGTCTTCATGATGGACCGCTACCTCGAGGGGGACCGACGCAGCACGGGCCGCCTTGAGGAGACCCTGGGGGGGGCCGGCCGCGCCATCTCTGTGACGACCCTGACCACCTTGGCTGCCTTTGGCGTCCTGTGGTTGAGTCACTTCCCCGCCCTTGCAGCCTTCGGCCGGGCTGCGGTTCTCGCGCTGGCCATGGCCTTCTTGGGCTCAGTTGTCCTGCTGCCTGCTCTCCTCGTGCGCTTTCTTCCGCCAGAGGACGCCCCCCCCCAGTGAACTGAGGGCCGCGTCGCCGGTCAGGCCGTCTCGAATCGGGGTGTGTGGGTCTTGCCACAGCTCCCTTCTGGCGGTAGTTTTTCGCTTCGCTGCCCTCGTGAGTGGCCCCGACGAGTCGTTGAGGGGGTCCGGGCGGGTCCGGCGGTCGGAGCGTCACATGCCCGTTGTACAAGTCGATGAAGTGAGGGACTTGGTCCTCGATGCCTTGAACCTGCGAGAGATGTTTGAGCCCGAGGACGTGGAGCCGCACACCCCGCTGTTCGGGGACGAAGGTCTGGGCTTGGACAGCCTGGACGCTCTGCAGCTCGCGGTTTCGCTCGAAGAGGGTTTTGGCGTGTCGGTCAGCGAGGAGCAGGGGCGGACTGTGTTCCAGTCCGTTCAGGCCATCGCCGATCACATCAACGGGAGTCGGGCCTGAGAGCCGCTTAGACCGTGGCCCACCGCCTACCAATCCCTCACCGTGAGCCCTTCGCTTTTGTGACGAAGGTAGAAGCTGTCTACAGTCACGAGGGGCTCTTTACCTACGACATGCCCAAGACCGGAGACAGCTTCTCGCTGCGGATCTTCCCCGAGCTGCTGAGCGTCGAGGCCATGGCCCAGGCGGCCGCCGCATTCCACGGACTCTCTACCGAAGTTTCGGGTGGAGGATCCGGGGAGCGGGGCCTCTTGGCTTCGGTCGACAAGGTGCGTTTCAACGGGCGCGCCCGTCCCGGCGATCAGCTTCGCGTGAAGATTCGACGAAAGAAGGTCTTTGGCGACCTCGTCCTCCTTGACGGGGAGTGCTGGGTGCACCACCGAATGGTCAGCCAAGCCGAGTTGGTGGTCCGGCGCATTGGCGGCGGGGACAAGTCGGAGTCTGAGGAGTCGGCCCTTTGACCGAGGTCGTCATCACCGGGCTGGGGGTCGTCAGTCCCATCGGCAGCAGTTGGAGCCGCTTCTCAGAGGGCCTGCGAGCGGGACGTTGCGGGGTGGGCCCGATTTCGCGCTTTGATGCCTCCGGCTACCGGTCTCAGGTGGGGGGTGAAGTGCGGTGTGATCTGGGGGATGTCTTCGGTACGGCGGCCCAGACCGCCGGGCTCTCGTTTCCCTCGAGCTACGGCAGGACCGCGGTCATGGCGCTGGCCGCGGTGTCCGAGGCGCTCTGCCAGGCTGGTCTTCACCGGGAAGACTGTGCGGACGACGACACGGGCGTCTCCCTTGGCGGCTCCACCGCCGGGACCCCCGAATCTGAGGTGGGCCATCTGGACGGGCCTGGAGGCGAGGACTTCTGGTCCGTCGTGCCCCCCAGCAAGTTCCTGCTCATGCCGGTAGGCAGCACCGCTGACGTCTTGGCTGCGGCTTTGGGAACTCGGGGGCCCGTGAGCACCATCAGTACCGCCTGCTCGTCGGCAACGAACGCGCTCGGGCAAGCCCTCCGCTGGATTCGAGCCGGTCGCTGCTCGCGGGTCGTGGCCGGGGGGTCGGACGCCCTCTGCCGCCTGACTCATGCCGGCTTCAACAGCCTCAACTTGGTCGACCCCGAACGCCCCCGCCCCTTCGACGCCCGGCGCAGGGGCATGTGCATTGGGGAGGGGGCAGCATTCTTCGTCGTGGAGTCCGGGGACCGCGCCCGCGCCCGGGGGGCCCGCATCCTCGGTCGCCTGCTGGGCTTCGGCAACATCGCCGAAGCACACCACCTCGTTCAACCGCAGCCCGATGGAAGCGGGGCGGTCCGCTCCATGCGTATGGCCTTGGACGATGCGGGCCTGCGGCCGGAAGCGGTGGACTACCTGAATGCCCACGGAACGGGAACGCTCCACAACGACCGGGCGGAGGCGACAGCGATTCATCGGCTCTTTGGTCCCCGCGCTACGAGTCTGCCGGTGTCGTCGACCAAGTCCCAGACCGGCCACCTGCTCGGTGCCTCGGGTGCGGTTGAGCTGGCGGCGGCGCTAATCGGCTGCCGCGAGGGTTTCCTTCCACCCACTTCCGGCTGGGAGGTTGCTGACGCGGACATCGACCTCGACGTCGTCCCCGGCCAGGCAAGAGAAGGGAGCTACGGGGTCTTCCTCAGCAACTCCTTCGCCTTTGGGGGCAACGACGCCACCCTCTGCGTGAGTGGAGGGTGAGGATGGGCCGGCCGGTCATAACCGCGCTGGGTCTCTTGAGTCCGCTCGGCAACGGCGTCGACGACTTCACTAGTGCGTGGAGGTCGGGCGTTCAGTCGAGCGTCCCGGAGTCGGCTGGAGGGGAGGGGGGCTTCCGGGTTGAAGGCGTCAAGCCTCATCTTCTCTTCCCCAAACACCGGGGAATGATCCGCCGCATGGACCGCCTCTCCCGCATGCTGGTACACGCCGCGGGCCTCGCCCGCGACGACCACGTGGGTCTGGGCGCAGTGGAGACAATGGCCCTGGGTGTGGGGACGGATCTGGGCACCCTCGAGGAGACCTGGAAGTTCCTGACCCGGCTGCGCGAGCAGGGACCAGCTCTGGCCAACCCGATGGACTTCCCCAACCTGGTGCCCAACGCGGCCGCTGGCTATGCGGGGATCTTTCTGGGTCTGCAGGGCCCCAGTCACACCTTCTGCCAGCACTGGACCTGCGGCGACGAGGCCGTGGCTTGGACGGCGGACGGGGTTCGCTCGGGGTGGTTCGATGCGGGACTTGCCGGCGGGGTGGAGGAGCTTGGTCCCATCCGCCAGCGGGCCGCCACCGAAGCCGATTGCCAGCGTCTTGCCCCGGGGGCGCCGGGAGAGGGGGCGACCTGCGTCCTCGTGGAGGACGAGGACCGAGCCGCAGCGCGTGGGGCTCATGTTCGTGGCCGGGTCCTCGCCTCGATCTTGGCGGCGAGGCCTCGATGGGATGGGATCCTGCGACGGCAGGTCAGTGGTTCGGCCATCGAGGCCTTGATCGGCCGGGCCCTCGAGGCGGCCGACCTGAGCCCGGCGGCGGTGGGGGCCCTCTTGCTCTCACACCCAGCGGACGAGGTACTGGTTGGGGCTTGCGCCGAGGCCCTGGGTCGGGAGGTGCCCCAGACCGATCACGACCGCCGGTTGGGCATTCACCCTGCCGATGGGGCTCTGCGGGTGGCTTTGGGCGCGCTATTGCTTTCAGATCGCAGCTTGCCGGTGCACGAAGGCGGCGGTCCCTGTGCCGGTTCCGCTACTCTGGTGGTGTCCGTTGCCCGGGGCGGCGCTCTGGCCGCGACCGTGCTAGGAGCTGCCGACTCGTGACCCGCATTCGTCTGCCTACGACCCCCATCCCCGGTCCGACTCCGGTCAAATCCACGCTGAAGGGGCCGATTCCCGGGCTTATGGGCCTGATTCTCGTACGGGATGCGGCCGAGTTGGTGGGGGACCAAGTCCGATCTTTGGCCGAGGTCTGTAGCGGCGTCGTGGTTGTCGACGACGGCAGCCGAGACGGCAGCCAGCAAGCAGCAGAAGCGGCCGGCGCCCGCGTGCTGCGTTGGGAGGGGCCGCGCGGTGAGGGTGCGGCCCTGCGGGCGGGGATGGTCTTGGCCCGCGAACTGGGGGCCATCGGTGCCCTAGTGCTCAGCGACGAGCTCCTGTGTTCGGATGCACTCGTTCGACTCGCCGTTGCTCATCGAGGAGCCCCGGAGGCGATGATCCTCGCCGTCGGCCCAGGCGAGGCCATCGCCGGCAAGGAGTGGGAGGAGGCCCAGGCGCTTGCCCGTGGCGAGGAGCCCCAGCCCTATCCGGACTACCGGCCGCCCAAGGCCCCTGGCCTGCCCGGTCGTGTGGAGCAGTTGTTCGAGGCTGCCGTCGAGACGCGCTTCTCGCGCCCTTGGGGAGGAGTGCGCATTCTCCCGCTGCAGGCCGCCCTGCGGAGGCCAGTGCGCGCCCAGGGTCGCGATGTTCACATGGAACTCCTTGCTCTGGCCGTCTTGTCCGGCATTCCCACCTTGGAGGTCGAAGTCGACCCCGCCCCCCCCCGTCCCGTCGTGACCTGCAAGCGGGCCTGTGGACGCCTGCTGGCGCGCCTTGGTTACTTGCTGGCGCGGCGCCGGGTGCAGCAGCGTATGGGCCAGGGAGGAGGCTACGCTCCCCCCACGACCTCTCCACTCGCCATCGCCTTGGCCGCCTCCCTCTCCGTGGTCGTCGCCACGCTCGGGACCGGCTGCCAGAAGGCGGGAGGACCGCAGGCCTCGGCCGCCCCCTGTGAGACCGACCTCCCGCGTTCGGCTTGGCCGGGTGGTGGCCAATTGGGGCGGGCCCGGTCCGAGCTGCAAGCTGGACGCGCCGCATTGCCGACCTACTGGGTGGAGAACCAGGTACGCATGCAGGAAGAGGAAGGTGGGGCCACGCAGACGATGCGGGGGGTTTTTCTCCGAGACGGTCCCGAAAAGGTGCGGGTTCGCCTGGTGGCCGGCTTCGGCATGACGGCTCTGGACTACTTGGAGGTCGAAGGCAGCTGGCAGCTCAACGTGCCGATGGTCGGGCTGAGACGGAGCGGCGAGGTGGGCGAGCCTGTGGACTTGGGCTCCCTGAACGAGAAGCTCCGCGGGGCTCCGATGCAGCCGGAACTCCTGAGCCGCCTGGGCCACTTGCCGCCCACCGAGCGCAACGTCCGATGGCAGCCAGGAGCCTGTGCCGTCATCGAGGTGCTGGATGCCGAGGGGAAGGCGCTGCGCCGGCTTGGCCTCGGGCCGAATGGTGACTCTTGGGTTGTGGTTCGAGACCAGTACCTGGAGCGCGGAGAGGCATTCCTGGAGGTCCGCTTCTCCGACTATCGGCCAGTAGATGCAGGGCACTGGCCCTTTTCGACGGAATTGGTCCACCTCGCGACCGGCGCGCGGATGCGGATGAGTACCCGAACGATCCGGACCGACACAATCGACCCCAAGCACTTCCTGCTCCGGGGAGGCTCCTGATGGATCTCGTCGTGGACTTTCGGTTCTCGGCTGCTCACCGCCTCCCCCGCCACCCCGGACGCTGCTTCCGCATGCACGGCCACGACTACCGTCTCGAGGTCGTCGTCTCGGGGGCCCCCGAGGGCCGGAGCGGCATGGTGATCGACTTCTTTGACGTGGAACGGGTGGTGAAGCCCATCGTCGCAGAGCTTCACAACAGCTGCCTCAACGACTGCCTCGAAAACCCCACGGCCGAGGCCATCGTGGTGTGGATTTGGCGGGCCCTTTGCTCCTCCCTTCCCTCGCTGACCGAGCTTCGCCTCTGGGAGACCGAGCAGTGCCACGTCGCCTACCGGGGCGAGATCGTGGACGCAGCCCTCTTGACGCCTGGTGAGCCAGGGCCCCATCCCTCGACAGCCGCCGGGGATGACGCCGATGTCTGAGGAGAATCGGATCGTACGGGCCCAGGGAGCCGACCCAGCCGCGATGGCTCAGGCCATTGAGGCCTTCCTTCAGGCGGCTGGTTTCGATACCGCGGCCGAGGAACACATCCGCCGCTCTGGCCAGCGCGTGGCCGAAGCCTGGTCCCAGGACCTCTTGGGCGGCTACGCCCAGGAACCGGCCCAAGCACTGGGCGAGCCGTTTGCCGAGACCTCACACGACCTCGTGCTGGTCAAGGACATCGAGTTCTTCTCTTCATGTCCTCACCACCTCATGCCCTACGCCGGCAAGGCTCACATCGCATATGTCCCCGACGGCCTCGCCGTTGGTTTTTCGGGCATCGTCCGGCTCCTTGACTGCCTGGCCCACCGCCTCACCCTCCAGGAGTGGCTCGGCCGCGACGTCGTTCAAGTTCTGATGGATGTCCTCGCGCCGCAGGGTGCGGCCTGCATCCTCCAGGCGACGCCGACGTGCGTCTTCGCCCGAGGCGTCAAGCGGTCTTGCCAGATCACCTCTGCCTCCTTCCGGGGAGTGTTCGATGAGGACGCTGGGCGGCGGCGAGAGTTCCTCCTTGCTTGCGGGGAGGAGGGCTAGAGCCTCGTGGCCAACATGCGGCCTGCCGCGGCGCCCGTGGAGTGGGGGGTCCACGTCCTGCGCCCGATCACCGTTGAGGGGGCGCAAGCCCTGGCGTGTGTCGGTGTCGATCGAATCACGGTGCATCTGCCCTGGCGTTGGCTCGAGGGCAAGAGGCACCGTTGGGAGTGGGCGGGGCTGGAGCACTTCCTGTCGCCGCTCCGCGAGAGCGGTGTCCCCTTGCAAGGGATTCTAGGGCCCTCGATGCCGCACCTCATGCCCGCTTGGGTCCAGGACCAGGGCGGGGTCGACGCGCCGGACTACGTGGAGTGGTTCACGGACTATTGCCGCAGGACCGTCGAGCACTTGTCCTGGATTTCGGTCTTCCGTGTCGAGGACGAGATCAATTCCGCTTGGGGCAGAGAACGCCTCCGCACCCGGCGACGTCGGGGTCGGGCGTGGGGGCGGTCTTCGTTCCGGCGACGGCTCCTCGCCGCGGGTGTGGGGGCGGTGCGTGATCAGCGACCGGAGGCCGAAGTCAGGCTCACCCTTCGGCTCGATCATGGCTCCTGGAAGCGCGAACTGATGGGCTGGTGGAAGACGAAGATCAGCTTCGACCGCCTTGGCCTGTGCCTTCCGTCCCCGGCCTTGCGTCCCCGGACGGACATGGGCACGCAGGTCGACGAAGTGGTTCGCGAAGTGCGGGCGATTCTCGGAAGCTCTCCCCGGCCCATCCATCCACCCATCGAGCTGTCTCGCGTCGGCTTTCCCACTCACCGGCAGAGCTTCAGCCCCCGGCATCAGCGGCTCTTCCTGGCTGGCATTGGGGCTGCTGTAGGTCGCTGTGACCTCCAGGGCTTGCACTGGGGGGCCCTTCGCGATCAGGCCCACGACGACCCGTTACTCGGCTATTGGAGCCCGGCCTATGAGCGCCATTTGGGACTCCAGTACTACGACGGCATGCCGAAGCCCGCCCTCGACGAGCTGCGGGCACTGGCCACCGGCGATCGATTCGGGGGCGGGGCGGGTACGTGATCCGCTCCCTCCCGATGCCCGTGCGACTCGGAGCATTGGCCGCTGTCTGCCTCGTCGCGGCGCCGGCATTGGCCTCGGCGGGCCCCTGGACTCCCGCCCCCGGCCACGGCTACCTCAAAGTGGGCTTGCGGGCTCTGCCTGGCCTGGGCTACAGCCCCCACCCGGACGATCCCTATTTCCAAGACGAGGTGCCGACGCTCTACGCCCCCTACCTCGAGGCGGGGGCCCAGACCTACGTCGAGGTAGGCATCGCGCCTCGGCTGGCCGCCACCTTGAGCTGGGAGCCTATCCGTACCTTCTTGCTCTACGATCCGGTTGAGGACAAGCCCCGTTTTTTTGCCGCGGTGGGCGAGCCCCATCTGGGTGCTCGGGTCCAATTTGCTCAGATGGGTCGCGTCGCCCTAGCCGCCGAAGGATGGTTCTCCATCCCCATCCAGTCCAATGACCCGGTCGCTCCCGTGTACTCCATCGCTGAGGAGCCCGAACAGATCGGCGAGCTGCGGATCGCGCGCGGGGCGATGGAGGGCTACGGAGGACTCGCCGCCGGCCTTGGCTTCGGTCGCATCTATGGCGCGGCCTCCTTCGGCGTGCAGAAGGCCACGGTGTCCTGGGACACCGTCCTGCGGTGGGGCTTCGAGGTCGGCGGCAGGGTGGGTCGCTCGGGTGCGGCTCAGGGCCGAATCAAGATCGCCGGCTACCACTCCCTGGACGACGGCACCGAGCCTACGCACACCAGCCCCAGCGGTCTCGGCAACGGGACGTCCTACGTCGGAGCCACCCTCGAGTTGGATCGAGAGATTCGGGAGGGCTGGTACCTCAGCTTGTCGCTTGCTGGTGGCCTCGGCGGCCTTCGTCGCCAGACCGGAGGCCCGGTGCTCGGGCTCGCTGTCGCGCGGGTTTGGTGAAGGGCGATGGGCTTACCGGGCCTTCAGCGGTCCCCTTCTTCTGTCTGGCATAAGATGGGCACTATCGTTATTTCGCCTCCAACGATGGGAGCAGTCGGGCT
>CAZQTQ010000068.1:3705-14260 GCA_964596025.1 uncultured Rickettsiales bacterium | reverse complement strand
CCTCGAGGTCGCCGTTCGTCTCCCCTCACCCCCGACAGTCCAGCAGCTCCGCCTGGCCTCCCACCTCCCCCCAGACCACCGCGTTCTGACCGGACTTCCGCCCCAGTGCGATTGCCGACTCCCGCGGGACGCCCAGCACCAGCAGGCTCTCCTCGGGCTCCCAGCGGGGGTCGGCTCCCCGGCCCCTGCCCTCGAACAGGGGATGCCCCACCGCTGCCAGTTCTTGACGGAGAGCTACGTGACGGAACTTGTTCTCCTCCGGCGTGAGGGGCACTGAGCCGGGGTTCCAGGCCGTGATGTAGCACCAGTTGGCCGCGCCGAGCGGGAGGACCAGGGCGTCGAGGTCGGGGTGGCTCCTGCCGATTCGGATGCACAACACCCCGGTGGGTGCGTCCACCTCGAAGCGGGTCGTGCGGTAGGCCTCCCAGAGGAGGTCGTCGCGGGACTCAGGCATGGGCGGTCTCTCTCGTAGCAGTCGAGGGGATCGCGAGTTCCCCGAGCTGCCCCGAATCCCAGTCAAACTCCCAGGGTGCCGTCCGCTGAAACCAGCCCCCGTCAGCCCAGTCCGCGAAGTCGACCTGGCTGAGCCTCAGCGCTCTCCAGCTGCCGTCGATGCTCCAATCCACCGGGCCCAGAATGGCCGTGTCGCGAGCCTGCCCGTCCACCAGCAGCTGGAGGTGGCTCGGGGAAGCGTCCCCCGGAAACCAGCCGAGCTCCACGCGGGCGACCCGGCCCAGGCCGCGGCGAACCGCACGCACGGCCATCTGCCTCGCCCGCAGCGCGCCCACGCGGTCGATCTTGTGGGGGTCCTTTCCGCTCCACGCTCCCCCGCCGATGGGGACCGTCGGGCCGTAGGCATCCACCACCAGCTTCTTGCCCGACAAGCCGTTGTCTCCCAGGGGCCCGCCCACCTCGAAGTCACCCCCCCCGTTGACCTGGACCTGCTCCAGGCTCTGCAGCCCGAGCCCCTGCGCGACCTCACCCGCGATGCCCCACAGCGTGCTGCGGGGCACGCCTGGTCGGTGGTGCAGTGACAGGCTCAGCCCCACCACGGCCTCCCCCTCCACCGCGACGATGACCTTGCCGTCGGGGCCGAGGACCGCACTACGGACCTTCTGCAGCAACTGGGCCGCCTCCCACGCCTTTCGGTGCGCAATGGGAAGGTAGCGGTGCGCAGGCCCGCCCTGTGCCCAGCCCACGCAGATGGCCTGGTCGTCCGAGATGCTGCGCAGTCCGCGCAGGTCGTCGTCCAGGGACTCCAGCCGCAGGTCGGTCACCAGCCGCAGGTCCTCGAAGGGGGCGTGCCAGGCTCCGGTGTAGCCCGAGATCCGCAGGCCCTGTCGCACGATCGCCTCCACCTCGGCGCCGGTCATCGGCGGGCTCGTGGTGATGCAGCCGGTGACCACTGCGGTGCTCTGGTGGATGGCCACCTCCACACCCACCAGCGCGAGCGGATCGCGGCGGCAGGCTTCGTCCACCAGCATGTCCGCGATCCGATCGCAGACCTTGTCGGGGTGTCCGGGAAGGACCACTTCGGCGAGTTCAATCATCTCTCCTCCAGCTCATGGAAGGCCGCGGTGACCGGAGCGAGGTCCCTCCGCCAGCCGTCGGGGGTCAGGATCACCTGCAGGCGGGATCGCCGGCAGGCACTGTGGTGGGCGCGCGGGATGTCGCCCACGTAGCCATCGGTCAGCACGACCACGGCCTTGCTCTCGCGGGCGGCGATGTGGGCGGTGACCGCCATGCCCGAGGTACCGCCCGTGGTGCGGACGTGGCCTCGGCCCAGCTCGGCGAGACTCGTCTCCACCACCTCGTCGCTGAACAGAAAGACCGTCGTCGCCACCAGCTGCCTGCACGAGAGCACGGCCTCCAACAGCTGCCCCACCCAGGAATGAACGCTCCCCGAGACATCGATGTACACGTCCACTGGCGCGATCCCGCTCGGGCGGGGCCTGCCGGTGACCCATCGGCGGTAGAGCAGCGGCACTCCCTTGCCCGCCGCGAGCGCAAAGGCCCGACGGTCCCGGCCCGGGATCGCAGTCTGGATCTCCTCGGGCCTGGCCGCGCATCGGCCTCGCTCGAGCCGACCCGCCCTCGCCGCCCCCAGGATTGCTCGGCGCATCACCCGCACCGGGTCCCTCGGACGCACGGGGACGGTGCGCTCGGTCCAGACGTCGTCCAGGGAGCGCCCGATGCGCGGATCGGGGGGCTGGGGCCAGCGCTCCACCATGCGTCGCACCACCTCGAAGAGCGCGGGGTCGGCCTCGCTCAGGCCCTCGTCCTCGCCCTCGTGGTTGCCCAGGAGCAGGGTGTCGCCCACCTCTACTTCGAGCTTCTCTACCAGCAGGGAATAGACCTCGTGAAAGGTACCCGTCTGGCCGTAGTAGAGGTTGTGCAGAGCTGCTCTCCAGGCTGGCTCCACCCCATCGGCGTAGACGGCTGGGCCGGGGAAGCCCTCGGGGGGGCGGAGCAGCAGCTCGGGAAACCGGTTCGCAGCGTAGATGCGGCGAAACAGCCCGCCGTGCTCGCCGTCCGGGTTGCGCAGGGTGATCATGGCGTTGATCACCGCATCGAAGGCCAGGTTGTGGACCACGGTGACGCGCGGGAAGAGCCGGGTGTGGCCCAGGATGACGTGGTGGAGCTCGTGCAACACCAGCACCAGCAGGTCCTCGTCCCGCTCGCACCACCTGGCCACGAAGTCCGGATTGATCAAGAGCCTCGGCGGACCGCCCAGGGGGACAGCCGCGCTGGGCACCTCCCGAGTCTCGCGCACGTCCAGGAGCGAGAGGAAGGACTCGAGCCCATAGTCCAGCGCGGGTGTGAGGCGCAGGAGGCGCACTTCCAGCGGGGTCATCGGGCCAGGCCTAGGAGTCGAGGGTCCACAAAACCGACCCGGGCATTGGCGAGGCGCTCGTGGGTAAACATGGGACTACGCTCCCGCAGCATGAGGCGCCCCGAGCAGCGAGAGAGCAGGGCCACTGACAGCAGCGCCGGTAGCCTCGGGCCGTCCCGGGTCGGCAGCACGACGACAGCGGCGACAGGCACCTGGTGAGCATCCAGGGCACGAGCTGTGGCCTCCTCGAGCCGATTCAGCGCCGCCATGGACTCCAATCCGTCACCCAGCCCGAGCCGGGCCGCCAGCCGAGCCGGGAAGTCCGGCCCGTCCTTCGGGAGCAGGTCGCCCAGGGCAGCCACGGCGGTCTGCCTGCGCGTCCGGCCCGGAGCCACGTGCAGAGTGGACTTCGGGGGTGCGCTCATGTTGTGCAGGAGCTGTTGGCGATCGTCGCTCACGCTGCCGCCAGCTCGTGGTCCAGCTTGCGGCAGAAGTCCACGACTTCGCTCGGCTCGAAGGTCTCCTCGTGGCGCAGACCGGCCCAGAGCACGTCTGCGATCCACTCGTCGCCCGATCCCAGCTCGGCGACCGCCGCGGACACCTGGTTGCCCAGCCGAAAGAGTGGGCTGTTGGTGGCGACTCGGGACTCGCTGGCCTCGAGTTGTTCGACCCTCGTCAGGTCGTCGGCTAGCGCCTCGAAGACCACCCCAGGCAGGCTGGGACGGGTCTCCACCAGCCTCGGAAAGAGCCGCAGGGAGATCCCCACCCCGGCGGTGCGGCCCACGGCCGCCCGCGCGTCCAGGAGGGTGGCGCCCAACAGCCCATCATCGGGAGACCCCAGGGCGAGCGCGATGCGACGGGCCGGATCCGACTCCGCCAGGAGCCGCCGGGCCAAAGTGTCCTCGGGAGCCGCCAACACCGTCAGCGCGGCCTTGTGGGCCCGGGCGACGCTGAACGCCTCCACGTGCCGCTGCGCCTTTTGGGGGAGCGAGTTGGTCAGGGCGGTGTAGGCCGCGTCCCGCAGGTCGGTGCAGAGGCCGGTCGCGACCACCCCGACCACGTTCTCGAAGAGAAACCGCAGGCGCCGGGCCGACAGCGCGAGCCCCTCCCGACCCAGGGCTGCCGCCACCCCGTCCACGTAGGCTGCGAGGGCGTCCGAGTGGACCTCCCGCACCAGCGCCAGCTTGGCGCGGGTGGCCTCCACACAGGCGACGAGGGCTGTCTCGCCTATCACCTCGGGCCCAAGAATCACAGCCAGCCGGTCGGCATCGCAGAGCCGCGCGGGCACCTGGATGATCCAGGGGAAGCGGTCGGCCAGGGCGGAGTCCAGGGGCTCGGCGCCCAGGTAGACCTCGTCGTCGCTCTCCGCCAGCAGGCCCGGAGGCGGGTTCATCGCAGCCCAGCGGTACCGGAGCTTTGGCAGGTCCTGCCCCTGCACCCGCCGCTCGTGAATCAGCGGGAAGAGGCGGTTCTGCATATCCGGACGGCAGCGGGAGAGCTCGTCCACGAAGATCGCCTCAGCCTCCCACACGTCCAGAGGCGTACGCAGGTAGCGGACCGCGTCTCCGTCGGGGACGGGAAAGCCAACCAGGTCGTCGAAGTTCAGGGTCGAGGCGTTGTAGTGGCGAAACGCCAGGCCCAGTGCGCGGGCCAGCCGCTCCAGCACCAGGCTCTTGGCGGTCCCGTGTGAGCCCACCAGCAGGATGGGCGACTCCGTGGCCAGGGCGGCGACGATGACGGGATCGATGGAGTCCCAGCCAACGACACCCAGGTCGCGAAGGGGCGTGGCTCGGTCTGTTCTCTGGGGTTGTTCCATGGGGCCTCCCGGGTCTTCCGAGGAGGCGCATTGGCGTCTCGGAAACCGGCAGGATGCCCGCTCACGAAGCCCGCTTTAGCGCCTTGTTTAGCGTGGCGGCAAGCTGAGCAGCTCAAATAACCACGTGAAGGAAGTATAGCCTGGCAGGAGTGAGATGAGAGGAGAATCTTGCACCCAGGGAGCGAGGCCAGCGGTATTGACCTGGCTCCGCGCTCGTCCCCCCTTGACTCCTACCCCATCCCCCCAACATCATGTGTTCACATGAAAGCTTTCCCCAGTAATTCCAACAACTTTACTCATAACCGGACGGTCGCAGGTTCAAATCCTGCTGGGCCCACCACACTTCCCTGAGTGTGGGCGAGCAATTCGTTCGACAACCAGGTGGTGAACACCCCGGGCAGGACCCTGCCCGCGGACCGCCCTGGTCGCGCGCTCGGATCACTCCTTCGGCCCATGCGAAAAACGCAAGTAATTCTAGAGGCATGAGCCCTAGGGCTTCCTCGCATTCTCCCTTAGAAACCTTAAGAACGCAGGGACAGGCTCTTTCTAAGTACATCCACAGGCGATCCCCCGGCAGATTGACGTGGCCTCGACGGCAAAACAGACCTGCAACCCAAATCAGCCCCGCACCGGGTGGATGTCCGACAGGGCCCATCGGCTGTGTGGCTCGAGGAGAGATCAAGATGACTCACCCCCTTGTTCGGAGCTTCGCCCCTGTCGCCCTGCTGGCACTGCTCTGCTCCTGTGGCCCTGTAGAGGATGTCGACACCGACGGTGACGGCCTCATGGACTCCGAGGAGGCCGAGCTCGGGACGGATCTGGAATCCGCCGACACCGACGGCGATGGTTATGGCGACGGAGACGAGGTCCTCGAGGGAAGCGACCCCACCGATCCGGACTCGCGGATCTACACCGGAGGCTGGCCCTACAATCCGGCCAAGGACTCCATCTCCGACCCCAGCTGGGACAGCACCGCTGAAGAAGGCGCAGCCGTCCCTCGCTTCGTGGGAGTAGACCAGTACGGGGACAAGACCGATCTCTGGGACTTCGGTGGTCACGACCGCCCCATCGTCCTGGACATGGGAACGATCTGGTGTACGCCCTGCAAGGGTCTGGCGGCCTACCTGTCCACCGGGGACACCTCCCACGTTGAGGAATACGTCTGGTGGGACGAGTCTTACGAGGACCTCTACGACATGGTCCAGAACGAGGAAATCTATTGGGTCACGGTGCTCTTCTCGACCAGTGAGTCGGCGGGTCCCGCCACCCAGGAGGACTGCGAGTACTGGGACGAGGAGTACCCCAACGAAAAGATTCCCGTCCTGGCAGACACCGAGTTGAAGCTCCACGACTGGATCGGGGTCACCGCATTCCCAGTCCTGAACCTCATCGGCTCGGACCTGAAGCTGGACATCTACCGGAGCAGTGGCCCCTTCGGCGTCCTTTCTGAGGTCCCCAACCTGCCCTAGCCCCGACCCTCAGCACCGACCCAGGGCCCGGGTCACCCCCTGCTCCGTGCAGCCGCCACGGAGCAGGGGGTGACCCGGGCTCTCTCTGTGATCAGGAATGGAAACGCGGCGACGTTGAGCATCTCGAGTGGCCACCGCCCCTCAGTGTCCCGCCCCGTCTTCCTGTCCTGTGTCAAGACTCAGCCGCGGTACCATGAGGCATCTTGTCGGCACGACACGGCGAATCCTGATCCGAGCTGTCCCCAGTCGGTTCAGCCTCCCAGGAGCAAAATGGAAACTCCGAGTGGCAAGTACCACATCGGCCTTGGCCCCGAACACCTGGCTGGAAATGGCGGACTGGGGCGCTATGTCCTGCTACCGGGAGACCGCTCCCGGGCCGAGCGGATCGCCGAGCACTTCGAGGACTGCCGGCGGATCGCCAATCCCCGTGGTCACGACAGCCACCTGGGAAGGCTCCGCCCTGCCAGCGGTTCGGAGCCGGTGGACGTCCTGGCGATCTCTTCGGGGATGGGACCGCCCTCCGTCGAGATCATCGTCACCGAGTTGCTGGACTGTGGAGCGCGGCGCCTGGTTCGGGTCGGCTCCTCCGCTGCGCTGACGCCCCAGTTGCCTCCGGGTAGCGTCGTGGTGGTGTCCGGCGCTGTGCGCGACGAGTCCACCAGCGACCGCTGGACTCCCAAGGCCTTTCCTGCTTTCTCCCACCCGGATGCGGTGTTCGCGATGCAACAGGGGGCTGCGGCAGCAGGCCTCACAGAGCAGACTTTTACCGGGCTGTGTCACTCCAAGGACTCTCTGTTTGGGCGGGAGCTTGGGCGCGGACCCTTGGCTCCAGCCAACCGCCAATACGTCGAAGTCCTGCGGGCGGCGGGAGTCCTCGCTACCGAGATGGAGGCATCCACGCTGTTCGTTCTGGCCTCGCTGGCCTCGGCCGCCGCCGTCGCGCCGGTCAGTCGGGGTCCCGCCGCGGTTCCGGTTCAGGCCGCCTGCGTTCTCGCTATTTACGGAGAGCCCGGCAGCGAAGCCAGCCGGGTGGCAGACCAGCGCGCCATCTCTGTGGCCTGCGAAGGAGTAATCGCTTGGTCGGCCCGAGATGCCGCACCTGAGGGAACCCAAGCCCTCTGATCGGACCGATAGGTGTTTCAGGCCGAAGTTGAGGTTGCTCTCGTCCTCGACCTTCCGCCGCACCCGTGCGCTCGTCGCGCGGTCGCTGTCATCGATCCGGTCCAGGAGGGGGCGAGCCTGCCCCCTGCTCCGCCGGTCGTGGGTGGAGAAGACAGAGGTGACCCCCCGCAGCGTCTCGCCAGCGGGCAGAATGTGCACATCCTGAAATTCTGTCTCAGGATGGAGCAACCATGGCGACGCCCGACCTCTACCCGTTTCCCTTCGAAACACTGGTCTCGCGTCTGGACCGCGAACTGGCCGAGGGCGGTGATGTCTTCTGCCTGGGGCGCAGGGACTGGTGGCAGCCGGATCCCGAGCGCGACCTCAGTCTGCTCCACCTCGGCAAGCGCTTGGCGACGCCGTCGGGCCCGGCCTCGGGGCCGCACACCCAGCTGGCCCAGAACCTGGTGCTCTCGTGGCTGACAGGCGGCCGCTTCATGGAGCTCAAGACCGTCCAGATCAACGATGAACTGGAGCTGCCACGGCCCTGCATCCACACGCCCCACCTCGGCTACAACGTCGAGTGGTCCCAGGAGCTGCGGGTGCACCAGTCGGCTCTGGAGTACGTCAAGGGCTGGATGCTCGTACACATGCTCGCGTCCGAGCACGGGCCCGGCCTCTGGGGCGGAGTGGACTCGAGCTGGGACCTGAGCATCGGCTACGACCTCGCAGGCATCCGCTCAGACAAGGTCCGAGGCTACATCGCCAGCCTGCGGGACGCGACGGCTCTGATCGACGGGCTGCGCAGCGAGCTGCCCGCGCGGCTGAAGCGTTGGGGGGACGTCGCCGTGCCCTCGCAGATCTGCGACTCCGTGACACTGTCGACCTTCCACGGCTGCCCCGCGGACGAAATCGAGGCGATCGCGACCTGGACGCTGGAGCAGGGGCTGCACACCGTCGCCAAGCTCAACCCGACACTGATGGGGCACGACCGCTGCCGCGCCCTGCTGGATCGCCTGGGCTACGACTTCATCGAGCTCGACCCTCACGACTTCGAGTCGGACCTGCAGTGGCCAGCCATGCTCGGCATCGTCGAGCGAATGACGGCGCTTGCAGCCGATCGCGGGCTGCAGTTCGGCGTCAAGCTGTCCAATACGCTGGTGCACCGAGGCCCCGAGCCACCGTTCGAAGCGGGCCAGGTGTACCTCTCGGGGCCACCGCTGCACGTCATCTCCTACTCGCTGGCGTCTGAGCTCCGGGACGCCGTGCCCGGCCCCCTTCCGATCACTTTTTCCGCTGGAATCGACGCCAAGAACTTCGTCACCACCGTTGCGTCGGGCCTGGCCCCCATCACCTCCTGCACCGATCTGCTCAAGGGGCGCGGCTACGCCAACCAGACTCGCTACCTGCGCAACCTGGAAAAGGCGATGAAGAAGGCAGATGCAACCCACATCGATGGCCTGCGCCGCCACCTTGGGGGCCAGGAGGACGCCGACAAGGCAGCGCGGAGCTTCCTGGCTGACACCGCAACTGCCTTGGCAAACGACCCGCGCTACCACCGCGCGGCCAACCAGAAGCCGCCCCGCAAGATCGGTTCTTCGCTCGACCTGCTCGACTGCCTGACCTGCGACAAGTGCATTCCGGTCTGCCCCAATGTCGCCAACTTCTCCGTTGTATTGCCTGTTGGGGAACACCAGCCCGGCCGACTGCGCTGGCGGGACGGGACGATGGAGCGTCTCGATGGCGAGCCGCTGGTGATCGCGAAGAAGCACCAGATTGGCAACGTGATCGAGGCATGCAACCTCTGCGGCTGCTGCGATGTCTGGTGCCCAGAGGACGGCGGCCCCTACATCGTCAAGCCCCACCTCTATGTCACCGAGCAGGCCTGGCAGGACCACCCCGATCGCGACGGCTTCTACCTGCTTGCCGACGGTGGACTGACCTGGCGCCGCGGGGGGCAGGAGACAACTTGGCGACCGGGCCCCGGCGGGCGAGCCCGCCTCGAGCGGTCCGGCGGAACGGTGCTGCTGGACGGCGACGAGCCGGTCGCCACCGAAGGCGCAGGCGAGATCGACCTGCGCGACGTGATCACGATGCGCCTCTTCTACGAGGCGTTCAATGATGCGCGGGAGCAGATCTGGCTCCCGCCTATGCCGGAGCCCACTGCATGACCCTGCCCCTGCTGCCGACCCTCGAAGAGCTGCTCCACCCCGCGACCCAGCCTGCGGACATCCGGGCGGCAGCTACGGCGTCCAGTGACCCGCTGGATCCGATCCATCTGTTCGACATGCACTGGCGGCCCGACGGCGCCGTGCACCACCGGGTCTTGCCTCGGGAGCTCACCGGTACCGACGCGACGATCGTCGTGCTCTCGGGCCGCCACTTCCCCACCGGCAGCCACAAGGTGGGGCCCGCGTACTCGTGCCTGCGTGAGAAGCTGGTGGCAGGCGAAATCGAGCAGGACGGCAGCACACTGGTCTTTCCGTCCACGGGCAACTACGGCATCGGTGGGGCGTGGGTGGGGCCGCGGGTGGGCTTTCGCTCGCTCGTCGTCCTGCCGGAGGAGATGAGCGCGGAGCGCTTCGAGAAGATCCGCGGCTACGGCGCCGAGATCATCGCTACCCCGGGCAGCGAGTCGAACGTCAAGGAGATCTACGACGAGGTCGGCCGGCTTCGCAAGGATCCGAACAACCGGATCCTCAATCAGTTCGAGGACTTTGGAAACTACCGCTTCCACCGCTACGTAACCGGCGGAAGCGCCTGCGAGCTGGTTGAGGATCTGCTGGAGCAGGGCATCGGTCAGCGCCTGGCCGGCTTCGTCTCCGCCATGGGCAGTGCCGGCACGATCGCCGCCGCCGACGAACTGAAGGCGCGCTTCCCTGGGAGCCGCGCCGTGGCGGTCGAGCCGGTGCAGTGCTCGACGCTCTACAACGTCGGCTACGGCTCTCACGCGATCGAGGGCATCGGGGACAAGCACGTCACCTGGATCCACAATGTGCGTGCGACCGACCTGCTCGTCTGCGTTGACGATCGGGACTGCCTGCACGGCCTGCAGCTGCTCCAGGAGGGTCGGGACGTACTCCAGGCCGAGCTGGGCCTGGACCCGGCGTGGCTGGAGTCCATCGACGGCTTGTTCGGCATCAGCGGCCTCTGCAACGTTCTCGCCTCGATCCGGGCTGCAAACCACTGGGGCCTGGGGGCGGGGGAGATCCTGCTCACCGTGGCAACCGACGGCTTCGACCGCTACCCGTCGGTGATGCGGCGGCTCGATCAGACCGACGGGCCCCAGACCGCCGATGTAGCCCGCCGTCGGGTGGGGATCCTGCACGACGGTGA
>CAZQTQ010000068.1:0-3695 GCA_964596025.1 uncultured Rickettsiales bacterium | reverse complement strand
GGCTTGGTGCTCGACGGTACGGCCGGAGTGCGCCGCCGATGGCACAACCAGAAGTACTTCACCTGGGTGGAGCAGCAGGGTCGGACCATGGAGGATCTCGAAGCGCTCTGGCAGCCTGAGTTCTGGGAAGAACAGATCGCCCTAGTGCCCGACCTCGACACAGCGACCTTGGCGCTGAGAGGCGCCTGATGCCGAGCCCCGGCAGCCTGTTCGTACGCGGCGCCACCGTCCTCCACCTCGACCCGCCGAGGGTAGAGCGGGCCGACGTGGCAGTACGTGGTGGGCGCATCGTGGAGATCGCGCCCGATCTGCAGATCGATGAAGATGCCCCGGTGCTGGACGCGAGCGGGCGTTGGCTGATGCCGGGCCTCGTCTGCGGACACACCCATCTGTACTCGGCCCTGTCCTGCGGCATGCCGTCGATCTCCGAGCCGCCGACAGACTTCGCGGACATGCTTGCCAAGGTCTGGTGGCGGCTCGACCGGGCCCATGACCGCGACTCGGTGGAGGTCTCGGGGCTGGTCGGGGGGCTCGGCGCCCTTCGCGCTGGGGTGACCACCGTAGTCGACCACCACGCGTCGCCGTCGTTTATCGAGGGCAGCCTGGAGACCCTGGACGCCGCCCTCGATCGGGTCGGAGTCCGCCGTATCCTCTGCTACGAGGTGACTGATCGAGGCGGGGAACAGGAAATGCTTGCGGGCTTAAAGGCCCACGAAGGGCTGCTCGGTGCCGACGGCTGCGGCGTTCGAGCCGTGATGATCGGCGCGCACGCCAATTTCACGCTCTCGGACACGACGTTGCGCCGCTGCGGGGAGCTGGCGCAGCGCGGCGGCGTTGGCCTGCACGTCCACGTGGCCGAGGCGGCCGACGACGCGCGCCTGATTGGGGAGGACCCCGTGGCGCGGCTGGACCGCCTGGGCGCGCTCGTGCCAGGCAGCCTACTCGCCCACTGCGTGCACCTCGACGCCGACGGGTTGCGGCGGGCCTACGACGCCGGCGCCTGGGTTAGCCACCAGCCACGCAGCAACATGAACAACGGGGTCGGCTACGCGCCAGTCGCTCGGTTCGAAGCCGCGACGATGCTCGGCACCGACGGCATCGGCGCCGACATGTTCGCGGAGCTGCAAGCAGCCTTCTTTCGCGGCAACGAGGGCGAGGTCGGATGGAGCCCCGCGCGGTGGCTGAGGGCGCTGACTTCGGGCGCGCGCTTCGCGGAGGAGCGTTTGGACGTGCCCCTGGGCAAGATCGAGGTGGGCGCCGCGGCCGATCTCGTGGTTCTCGACCCGCAGCCGGGGCCGCCGCTGGACAGCGGCAACCTCGCTTCGGCCTTCGTCTTCCGGCTCGGCTCGGGCGCGGTGCGGGACGTGATCGTCGACGGTCGCGTAGTGCTGCAGGATCGCCAGCCCGTTGCGTTCGACGTCCATGAGCTGGACGAGCGCGCCCGTAGCAGTACAGTTCGTCTCTGGGAGCGAATGCAGTGAGCCAACCGGCCCGTTCTGACATCACCGTGGTCGCGTTGGGTGGCAACGCCCTGCTCGACCCAGACGCCGCGCCAACCGTCGCCAACCAGTTCGCGATCACCGCTCGGGCGATGGGGCCGATTGCGGACCTGATCCAGCGCGGCGAGCGCATCGTAATTACCCACGGCAACGGCCCCCAAGTCGGCTTCATGGCGCTGCGCTCGGAGATCGCCGCTGACACCGTCCACGAGGTGCCGCTTGATTCCCTCGTCGCTGACACGCAGGGCGCGCTCGGCTACATGATCCAGCGAGCCCTTCGGGAGGAGCTGCGGGTTCGCGGAACGAACGTCGAGGTTTTGGCCGTGGTGACTGAGGTGGAAGTCGACGCCGCTGATCACTCGTTTGAGGAGCCCACCAAGCCCATTGGCGCGTTTTACAACGCCGAGGAATCCCGGCTCCTCTCCCAAACGCGGGGTTGGAGCATGGTCGAGGACGGGGGCCGTGGCTACCGGCGGGTCTGCCCTTCCCCCGCTCCGACGAGCATCGTGCAGCTCTCTGCCATCCAGCGGATGGTGGATGCCGGCATCGTCGTCATCTGCTGCGGCGGTGGAGGCATCCCCGTGACTCGGGACCGCGAGGGCCACATCATCGGAGTCGAAGGGGTCGTGGACAAAGACCGCGCCAGCGCCCTGCTCGCGACCCGGCTTGGCGCGCGGCGACTCGCGCTGACCACCGCCGTTGCCGGTGTGTACGTCGACTTCCACTCCCCCGCCCGCCGGCTGCTTTCCCACGTCAACCCCGAGGAGCTGATGCAGCTGCACGCCGCAGGCCAGTTTCCTCCCGGCAGCATGGGCCCGAAGGTCAAGTCCTGCGTGCGGTTCGTCGAGTACGGCGGGGACTGTGCGATTATCTGCAGCCCCGAGGACCTCGTCTTGGCCCTCGACGGGGAGGCGGGCACGCAAGTTCGGCGCGACCCTGGCCAGATCGCCCCTCCCACCCCTGAACCCAAGGAGCGGAGCAAACCGTGAACACCGAGAACACCGCCACTCGCCGCCTGCTGGGTCGCAGCGCGCTGCTGACCACCGACTTGGACGACGGCGAACTGGAAGCGGTTCTCCAGCTCGCGGAGCGTTTCGCCCGCCTCGATCGGGCCGGTGTGCGGACACCGGTGCTTCCCTGCGAGCTCGCCTACGCCGTCTTCTTCGACAACTCCACCCGCACCAAGTCTGCGTGGGCCGGCGCCGCCTCGCGTCTGGGCATGAGGCCGGTAATCGTGGACGGTTCGTCCACCCAAGTCGCCCACGGAGAGACTGCGGCGGAGACCGGCGCAATGCTTGGCATGAACGCTCATGCCATGGGGATCCGGCACGACCTGATCCTCGGTGAAGGCAACCCCTTCATGCGCGAGGTGGAGCGGGGCATCCGGGAGTACCTGCAGCAGACTGAGGACTCCCGCACCGTGCCAGTGGTCAACCTGCAGTGTGACGTCGACCACCCGACGCAGGCGATGGCTGACGCGCTCTGGCTGCGGGAGCGCTTCCCCAAAGGCCTGAAGGGGGTCAAGGTGGCGGTGTCTTGGGCCTACTCGCCTAGCTACGCCAAGCCCCTGTCGGTACCCCAGGGCCTGGCCATGCTGCTGCCCCGCCTCGGCTGCGAGGTCAAGCTGGCCCACCCGCCGGGCTACCAGCTGATGCCCGAGTGCCTGGATGCGGCGTTCTCCGGCGCGCAAGCATCCGGCGGCTCGTTCGAGGTGGTGGACACCATGGACGCCGCCTTCGAAGGTGCCGACGTCGTCTACCCCAAGAGCTGGGGGCCATGGGACCTGATGATGCAGCGCGTGGCCGCCAACCGCGACGGCGACGCCGAGGCGATGCAGAGGATCGAGCAGGCCTGTCTCCAGCGGAACACCGATCACCGCGACTGGATCTGCGACGAGCGGCGAATGGCGTTGACGTCGGGCGGCGACGCCCTGTACATGCATTGTCTGCCGGCTGACATCGGGGACGAGGTGAGCCCCGGCGTGATGTCCCGTCATCGCTTCAACGTTGCCCGCGAGGCGAACAAGAAGGTGTACGTGATCATGGCGCTGCTGGCCGGCGCAAAGATCGCTGATTTGGACGCGCGCCTCGACGAACTCGAGGGTACGGGAACATAGGAGAGACGAACTAGTGACGAGTGAAGCCTTGGACAAGAGGGTCGCTGAGCTGGCGACCGAGTACCGCGACTTGGCGGCGA
>CAZQTQ010000067.1:0-14319 GCA_964596025.1 uncultured Rickettsiales bacterium | reverse complement strand
CATCCCGGATTTCAGGATCCGGAGTATCGCCGCCGCCGCGATGCGGTGGCGGCGGTCGCCCGCGCCCACCAACCTGGGGCCGCCGTCCCCCGCATCTCCTACACCGAGCGGGAGCACGGCGTCTGGTGCGAAGTCCAAAGCCGGCTTGCCCCTCTGCACCGAAAACACGTCTGCCGAGAGCTGCTGGATGCCCAGGCGCTGCTTCCACTGGACCGCGAGACGATTCCGCAGCTGTGCGACCTCAACCGCCGCCTTCAGCGGAGCGCCGGCTTTCGCATGGAACCCGTGATGGGGTTGGTCAGAGCGCGGACCTTCCTCCAACACTTGGCTAAGCGCGTCTTCTTGTCGACCCAGTACGTCCGCCACCACAGCAAGCCGCTGTACACACCAGAGCCCGACATCGTCCACGAGCTAGTCGGCCACGCCGCTTCGCTCGCCCATCGGAGGATCGCCGAGGTCAGCCAGTCCTTTGGTGATGCCGCGGCACGCGCAAACGAGGCAGAGCTTCGTCGCATCGAACAGGTCTACTGGTACACGATGGAGTTCGGCGTGGTGGAGGAGAACCGTGAGGTGAAGGCCTTTGGCGCGGGACTCCTGAGTTCCGCAGGAGAGCTGAAGGCCATCGACCAAGGCCCCGCCCTCCTCGTCTGGGACTTGGAGACCATCGCATCGACTCCTTACGATCCCACCCGTATGCAGCCACATCTCTTCGTCGCGCCCTCCTTTGAACGGATGCTGGAGGATCTCAGCAGGTGGTTGGTCCTTGATGGTTGGCGGACGGTGGGTACTCCTTCGGCGCGCGCTGTCTAGGCTCTCTCGGGCCGCAAGGGTCCGCTCTCCGGGTGGCCCGCGCCACTCCCCCGGCCCTGCTAGGCTGAGGCCCCATGGGCCCGAACCTCTCCCCACTGACCCGTCAAAGGGCCAAGCGAGGCATCGAGAAACTCGGCGGGTTGAGTCTTGCCCTGGTTCTTGCCGCGACCGGCGTGGGGCTGGCCAGCTGCCGTGAGGGGCCCTGCGCTCGAAAGGTCCATGGCGGCGACCTGAACCTCGCCGAAGCGCCGAGTGCCTCCAAGCTGGCCGCAGTCACGCGGATCACCGGCACCTTGCAGCTCCAGGGTGGCTCTCTCGCCGTGTTGGATGGGATGGATTGCTTGCAGGTGGTCGAGGGTGACTTCGTGGTCCAGGGCGCCGACTTGCTGACCCGGGTAACCATCCCGCGCCTTCACACCATTGTGGGGGACCTGGCGGTCGGTGGGGCGGTCGCTCTGGCTCAGCTGAGTCTCCCTGCTCTTCGCACCGCTGACGAGGTCAAGCTGAGCGGCAACTCGGCCCTCACTGAACTCCAACTCCCGGCTCTTGCTCAGGTGAAGACCCTCCGCATTCGTGACCTTACGGGGCTGAAAACCCTCAATCTGCCCGTTCTCAGTACCGTCGGCGACCACCTCTTGTTGGACGGTATGACCCGCCTGGCCGAGGCTCGTTTCCCCTCTCTCGTCCGGGTTCAGGGCAACCTTTATGTGGTGGGAAACCCGGCCTTAGCCGAGCTCTCAGCTCCCAAGTTGGAGTGGGTTAGAGCGCTACGGGTCGAGGGCAACCCGCGGCTTGGCGCCACCGAGTTGCCCGCACTCGCGATGATTCGGTTTGGCGCATCGATCCGGAACAACGCCGAACTTGGGACCTTGGTCCTCCCCTCACTCCTGGCGGTTGATGACCTCAACCTGGCTCACAATCCCAGGCTCGCCACCCTCAACCTTCCTCGGCTCGAGACGGTAGGTCTGGTGCTTGCGGTGCGGCGCAACCCCGCGCTCGTGCGCCTAGTCCTGCCCAAGCTGGAGTCGGTTGGCGAGCGGATTTGGGTCGCCGACAACCGAGCCCTCGAAGGTGTGGAGCTGCCGAGCCTCTTTGAACTTGGTGGGCCTCTAATTGTAGATTCCAATCCCGCTCTGGTCCGCCTCGACCTTGCCGCCCTGCCTGCGGCCAGCTCCCATGTTCGCGGTTTCCCGAGTCGTTAGCTGTTTTGTCTCTGTATCCACTAACCCATGGAGTCGCTATGACCACCATCAAGAACCCCAAGTCCCTCCGTTGGCTCTGCGCCCTGTTTGCCGTCGTGGCCTGCAGTGCTCTGGCTTGGTCCGTTAACGAATCTCGCGCGGGCGACGGCTCGTGGACCTGTTACGTCTCCGACCGCTTCCCGGACATGGAGGACGCCGCCAATTGGAAGGGGTCGGTGCAGGTTGCGGCCGGCCTCAACAAGGTTGCATCCCACGTTCCGGCGGGCGCAATCCTCGTGCTGGAGCTGCCGGTGCGAAAGTCGGGCTGGGGCAACATGGGCGGCAGCTACAGCGAGGGCGCGCCCAGCGTCGTCTGCATCAAGTAGCTCCGGACCTCGGTCCGGTGCACATTGGGGGAAGCTGCCTGCCCCCGGGCCTTCGATCGAGGGTATCCTGCAGGGGATGATTCAGTCCTTCCGTCTGCGGAGTAGCGGGCTGTCCGGTCTGCGCGGTAGCTGGCCCCTCGTCTGCGTTCTGGTTGTTGTTCTTCTCTTGCTGCCTTCCTTCGCTTGGGCTGTGGATGCGGACGGTGACGGCCTGGAGGACGACTGGGAGGTCGCGCATTTTGGGGATATTGCCCTCCAGGACGGCGACGGGGACCCGGATCTGGACACCCTGCCCAATGAGGCGGAGGAGAACGCGGGCACCGACCCCAACCTCGCTGACAGCGATGACGACTACCTAACCGATGCCGAGGAGCTGGGCAGCGGCACTAACCCCCTGGACCCCGACAGCGATGGGGATGGGCTGACCGACTTTGCAGAGCTCTCGGTCCACTTCTCGGATCCGCTGGAGGTCGACACCGACCAGGGGGGCATCTGGGACGGCGCGGAGGTCCTGATCGATGGGACCCTTCCCACCGATCCCTTCGACGACACCCTCGACCAGGATGAGGACGGGCTGACGTTCTACAGGGAGAGCCTCCTGGGCACGAGTGACCTCCTCCCGGACAGCGATGCAGATGGGTTGACTGATGGCGTCGAGGATGCCAACCACAGCGGGTCCTGGGAATTCGATCTCGATGGCGACGGTGTCTTCGAGCCGGGATCGGGCGACGAAACCGACCCCCTCAACTCCGACACCGACGGCGATGGCTTGCTCGATGGCTGGGAGCTGAACACCTATTCCATCGATCCATACTCCAGCGACAGCGATTATGACGGCCTGGACGACGGCGTCGAGCACCAGTATCGAAGCGGCGACTACCCCTGCCTGGACCCGGCGGTCGCCGATTCCGAGTACGACGGGCTGGTGGATGGCGAGGAGATTCTGACCTGGGGTTCCGACCCCTGCTTGGCCGACACCGATGGGGACTCGGTGTACGACGCCATCGAGGTCATCGACGGGACCGACCCGTCCGACGACACGGTGGGCGGTCCGGATACCGATGGCGATGGGCTGTCGGATGCCTACGAGAACACGACCCACACCCTCCCGAACGACCCCGATACAGACGGCGACGGAGTGGACGACGGCCAGGAGATGCTGCCCCTGGACAACAACATCATCACCATCGCCTGGGACGCGGACACCGACGACGATGGACTGCTGGATGGGAACGAAACCTTCATCTACTGCCAGGTTGGACTGGTTTGCGCGGGCCTCGACATTGCAGGTCTCAGCCCGGTCAGCGCAGACACCGACCAGGATGGGTTGAACGATGGCATCGAGTTCGGGCTGAAGAACCCCCAGATCAGCCCGAAGGATCCCGACGCGACGCTGCTCCCCTTTGACGGGGACCTCGACACTTCGACGGTGACCTCCGGATGGGATCCCGATTGCGACGATGATGGGCTGGCAGATGGGGCGGAAGACGCCAACCGAAACGGCCGATGGGACTCGGGCGAGGAGACCGACCCCAACGAGTGGGATACGGATGGAGACTCAATCGACGACGGGTGGGAGGTGCGTTACCAGGACGGCACCAATTGTGATTCCAGCGTCACTGACTACCTCCTGCCCTTGGATGCCAACGATGCCGACGCCGACCCCGATGGGGACGGCCTGACCAACCTCCAGGAGTACCAGCTGGTCTGGACTTACGGAGGGATGGGCAGTCCCGCCCTCAACCGGACCAATCCTTGCGATCCGGACAGCGACGACGACGGAATTCTCGATGGGGTAGAGGCGAACGGAAGCTACGGGGGAGGTTTTCCGTCGAATCCGAACGATGCCGACAGCGACGGCGATGGGGTGCCCGACGGCATCGAGGACGCCAACCAGAACGGCGTCGTGGACGGCGACGAGACCGACCTCCTCCTCACGGACACCGACGGGGACGGGCTCACCGACGGCTTTGAGGACTCCAACGGTGATGGGGTCTGGGATGCGATTTCGGGCGAAACCGATCCCCTCGACCCGGACACCGACGACGATGGCCTGAGCGATGGCGTGGAGACCCTCGAGGTGGGTACCGACCCCCTCCTCAGCGACACCGACGGTGATGGCTTGGGAGACGGGCAGGAGGCGGGGGTTCTCGACGATGCCGATCCCGACACCACGACTGACCCGACCCGCGACGACAGTGACGGGGACGGCGTCTCCGATGGGGTCGAAGACAGCAACCTGGACGGGGCCGTCGATGCCGGTGAGACGAATCCCAGGGATCCGGACAGCGACGCAGACGATCTCACCGATGGCGAGGAGGATGTCAACGCAAACGGCATCTGGGAGCCCGAACTCGAGGAGACCGACCCACTCGACGCGGACACCGACGACGGGGGGGTGAACGATGGGGAGGAGGCTCTAGTCGATGGGACAGACCCGTTGGACCCGCTGGACGATCGCACGGCTGATCCTGACGGGGATTCGCTGATCAACGGGGAAGAGTGGCTGGCCGGTACCGACCCCTACGACCCGGACTCGGACGACGACGCCATTTCCGACGGCGACGAGATCATTGGCGCTGGCACCACGGGCGCCGACGCCATCGACACCGACGGGGACGGGACCATCGATGCACTCGACGGCGACAGCGACGGCGACGGCCTCTCCGATTTCCGTGAGGCTGGAGATAGCGAACTGGGAACCTTCCCGGTCGACAGCGATGGGGATGGTCTGCCCGACTACCGGGACCTGGATTCGGACGGGGGTGGCACCACGGATGCCATCGAAGTGGAGAAACATGGCAGCGACCCCACCGACTCGACGGACGACGGTGTGGGTTGGTTTGAGACGGAGTACCGGGTCAGTGGCGGACGCAGTTGCTCCCTTTCTGCCGGAGAGCCGTCCGGTTGGACTCGAGCCGTGGAGCCTCTGGCCCTCTTGCTGCCCCTTGCCCTTGCAGTGCGCCGGCGCAGGCGGCGGAGACCACGCGACCGAGGCAGAGGTTCGCGCCGCCCAGGTACACCGGGGACGCTCCTCCTCTTGGCGCTGGCGATTTGGACGAGCCCTGGGGAAGCAGAGGCCGGTGAAGACCCCCAAGCCCGCGCCACTTCGATCGAGGTAAACCGCTTCCACCTGGATCCATCGGGGCGCGGCATGGGGGCCACGGAGTCCGCTACGCTCCTCCCCCACCTGGAGCTTCGCACCAGCCTCAGCTTTCACCACCTCAGCCGCCCGCTGGTTCTGGTCACCGACTCCGATGGTCTCTGGGCCCGGTCGCTGGTGGACAACCGTCAGGGCCTCGATCACGGAATCGCAGTTGGCTTTTTTGGCCGCATTGATCTGGCCATTCTGCTGCCCACCGCCCTTCACCAAGAGGCCAGCTTCCCCGGAGAGGGACTGGGCGCCGTGGCCGAAGCGGGGCTTGGCGATCTCATCATTCGCCCGCGTGTGGCTGTCTTTGAACAGGGCAAGCCGTTCTTCGCGCTCCCGCCTGCGCCCCTGTCCCTCGCCGTCTCTCTGCCAATCAGCCTGCCTACGGGCGACGCCACCGCCTATTTGGGCACCGGCTTACCCAGCATCGAGCCGCGGTTGCTCCTGGGCCGCCGCTTTGGACTCGTCGTTCTGGACCTGAACCTCGGAATCGAACTGCAGCGGACAACCAAACTGCTGAACATCACCGATGAGAGCAAGGCGACTCTTGCGTTCAGCGCCTCGCTTCGCCCCGAGGCGGGGAGGTGGCACGCTGGAGTAGAGCTCTTGAGTGCCGTGCGGGCCCAGGCTCCATTCGAGAAGCCAGACGAGGTCTACGGTGAGGTCGTCGGCGGCGGCGGCTACCGCTTCCCATTTGGCCTGGGCCTGGCCGGGGGCGCGGGGGTTGGAGTCTTCCAAGGGATCCCCACCCCAGAGTGGCGGTTCTTTGTGCAAGCGAGCTACCAGGTGAGCCTCGACGGGGATCTCGATCGCGATCGGATCTGGTGGAAGAAGGACAGCTGTCCAGATGAGCCCGAGGACTTCGATGCCTTCGAGGATCACGACGGCTGCCCCGAGGCGGACAACGATCAGGACGGCCACCTGGACCCCGTCGACCGCTGCCCCGAGGAGGCCGAGGACGTCGATGGCTTCGAGGATGTCGACGGCTGCCCCGATACAGACAACGATCGAGACGGTCTTCTCGACGTTGATGACCAGTGCCCTGATCAGCCGGAGGACAAGGACTTCTTCGAGGACGAGGACGGCTGCCCCGACACCGACAACGACGACGACGGCATCCTCGATGCCAAGGACCGATGCCCGGATGAGGCGGAGGATAAGGACGGCCGCTTGGATTGGGATGGCTGCCCCGAGGTCGAGGAGCTGGCGGTGATCGACCTGGAGCGAGATCGCATCGTCATCCGAGAGCGCATTCACTTCGAGACGGCGGAAGCCACGTTGCAGAATGACAGCTCCCCGGTCCTGAACGAGGTCCTTCGGATTCTGCGCACCAGCCCGGAGCTGCGGGTACTCATCGAAGGACACACCGACAACGTGGGCTCGGCGGAGTTCAACCTCCAGCTCAGCCAGGACCGCGCCGATGCCGTTCGGGCCTACCTCGTCGGTCGGGCTCGGGACCTGCCGGAGATGAAGGATCGCCTGGAGACCCAGGGCTATGGCTTCAATCGGCCCATCGACAGCAACCGTCTAGGGGACGGTCGGGCGCAGAATAGGCGGGTCGAGTTCGTCATCTTGGACGAGAAAATGAAGGTGGAGTCTGAGGAGCCTGAGGAGCCTGAGGAGCCTGAGGAGTCTGAGGAGTCTGAGGAGTCTGAGGAGTCTGAGGAGTCTGAGGAGCCCAAAGAGACCGAGGAAGGGGCTGAAAGCGGCCTTTGACCCGTCCCCAGGCGCGCTGATACGGTGCGCCCGCTCGTCCCCAGGATGCCTCGGTGGTTCGGACGCTGGCGCTGCTTCCCGTCGCCTTGTCCCGGATCCTCGTCGTTCCCCGCTACCGTGCGCTCAACGGGATCCGGACCGCTGTCTGAGGAATGCGTCGATGCGAAGACTAGGAGCCCTGGCCGCAGCTCTGGTTCTTGCAGCGGTGCCCGTGAAGACGCAGGCAGAAGGCACAGGTGGCACCGAAGGCACCGATGGCGTCGCGGACGCGGGCTTGGGCTTGCTCGAGGCGATCCAGCGTGCGCTTCAGAACAACCCGAACCTGCGCATCGGTGAAGAGACGCTCGTCCAAGCTGCGATTCAGCGCGATTCGGCTTGGACCTTCATTCAGCCCCAGCTCTCGGTTGGGGCTAGCTTTCGGCGCAACGACAAGGAGGTGAGCTTCGACCCCACCGACTCCTTTGGCGGCGGGTCGGACCCGGGAGATGCCTTCGAGAACCTCTACGGCAACCTGGGCTTCGTCCTGGGCGAACTCTATGCATCGGGAAGCATCGATTCGGACGACTGCTCTACCCTGGCTCAGATCAACGGCTTTGCCGACTGTGCGGACTTGCAGGAGGCCTTCTTCGAGGGCGAGTCTGTCTTCCCGACCAGTGACGACTCTGATGCGGACACCACCGATCCGATCGTCATGCAGCACCTCGAGCAGCTCTACCTCAACGCCCAGGTTCAGTGGCCGCTCTCGCCGCGTGTCGCGCCCATGCTGCTGGCCGGTCGCGCTCAGTTGGCGGGGGCGCGCGGAGAGCTGAGGCGGGCGCGGGATCAGCTAAGCCTCTCCATCGTACGGGCGCACGGGACAGCAGATCAGTTGGCCCAGGCTCTGGCGGTCCTGGAAGGGCAACGCGACCAGGCGCGAGCTCACCGGGAGCGCATTGACCTCTTTGTCGCCGAGGGGGTGCTGACTAAGGATGCCGCGCTGCGAGCTCGGCTCGAAGAAGAGCAGCGGGAGCGGCAACTTCGGGACACTAGGCGGCGTCACCGAAGCGCCCTACGCACCCTGTCCTTGCTCATCGGGGATGGCGAGGCCGTCCACGCCGTTGCCAGCTCGACGAAGATGGTTGGCGACGCGACCGAACTTCGGCTTGCGGAGCTCGTCGATGCGGCGTCGGGGACGCGGGGCGATCTTCGCGCGGCGGCCGCTCAGGAGCGGCAGGCCCAACACCTCCAGGTCGACGCCGGCCTTCAGTTCCTTCCCAGCTTCGCTCTCAACGCCGGAGCGACTTGGACTGACAAGACCTCGGGCTTCGATGACCGCCAGGGAAGTTGGAACCTCGGCTTTTCCGTCAATCTCCCGGTCTGGGACGGGGGAAACCTCGTGGCGGGGGCCCGGCAGGCCGCATCCCGCAGACGCCAGGCTAAGGCCCGTCTGGAGGCCCTGGGGGCCCAGGTCGAGAACGAGATTCAGGATGCTCACGACGCCTACCAGCTGGGGCAGGAGTCCGTCCCCATCGCGGGGTTGGCAGCAGACCTAGCCCGAGAGAACCACCGCTTGGTGAGTAGCCGCTTCAACGCGGGAGCAGCCACTCAGCTCGAGGTGATCGACGCCCAAACCGCCCTCTTGGGTGCAGAACTGGAGCTCATTCGTACCCGGGCCGAGCTGGAGTTGGCGATCGCAGATCTCCTGGCCGCTGCCGGGCTCCTGACCGAATCGTTGCTTGCTCTATAGTCTTCGCCCTGAAGCCCTGCGGGACGAGCGGGCTACTTTCCGGGCCCCAAGAAGGCCTCGACAGCGAGCAAGCCAACGGGTACAGATGGCGGCCAAGCCCGGTGGAGGGTGTTTGGGAGATCTACTGCATGCGCTGGTTCCTTCGTCTTTTGCCGATGTTGCTGCTTGCCCCTACCGTGCTGGGAGCCTGCGCGGAAGAGGAGATCGTTAGTCCCTCTCTCCGTCCTGCCTGGGTCGCCAACCAGGAGTTTCACCTCGAGACGCGCTACCGCGAGATTTCGCTGCGCACCGAGCGCGGAAACGCCGCGACCGATCCTGCGGCCGATAACCTGGACGAGACCGTCGATCTTGGGGATCTCTGGTCTGATCCGGTCTACTGGCGATACCAGGTGCTGTACACCGGCCTGCGTCCCAGCGAGGGCGACGACTTCTACGAGCATTCCGTCATGGGCGGTACCGACTCGGCTTTGACCGTAGTCAAGGGCTCGCTGAACACGGCGTTGAACCTCGAAGGTCCCGTCTCCGACATGGACCCGAAGCTCTACCTCATCATCCGGGAGGACCGGCTGCGGCTGGCCGGGCTGGTCAGCTTCTACACCGTCAACGGGGAGCGGATCAGCCAGGCCCTCACGTTGGACGACGAGGCCATGAACCGCAGCTACAACCTGCTGAGCCAGAGCAAGCTCAGTGTTGTGCCGCACGCCATTCCGCCGTTCCCGATCTTGCCGGAGAACGGCGACCGGGTGCTCGAGGATGGCCAGCTCGTGAGCTTCGCCAACGCCAACGACGACTCCGTTGATGTGGTCTACGAGGACCTCATGGACGGCACGGTCCTCGCCGATACCTGGGAGGAGGGCCAGCCTTGGTCCAGCCGCAGCGTGACGGCCAACTCGGACTCCCGCCTGATGAGTAGCGACGAGGTCTCGGCCATGGGCGGCTCCAGCGGAGCCTTCGACAACCATGACGACGAGGACTTCGAGTTCGTGGAGCGCCTGAAGAGCGCGGTCAACCTGAGCAGTTCATTGAGCGTCGACACCCTTCTGGGTGCGAGCAGCCACAGTGCCCGAGAGGGCTACCGTCCTTGGGCCGGCAACTGGTGGCCGCAGGCCGAGGGCAAGCTCATCTTCGGACACCTCAGTGGCGACAACGACACTCCGTCGGAGATCAACAAGTCGATCTTCGAGGAGAACGCCAAGGCGGTCCAGAACATCGGTGAGGAACTAAGGAACCTGAGGAAGGCCGGCAACGGGGAGTCGGACGAGTACCGGGAGAAGGTCGACGAGTACAAGGGGCACCAGCAGGGGCTGGTCGACGACCTTGTGGGCTTCTACACCGCGGTGTTTCAGGGCATCGACGGGGGCAGCATCCTGCTTGAGAACAGCGGGTCGACTGCGGATCCGAACTGGCTGCTGAGCGCCAACGCCGGCTGGGGCAGTGCCGATTCGGGCAGCACACTGGGCTTCCCCGCCTTCAGCTACGAAATCAACAAGATGTCACCCCTGGACAAGTTCGCGCTGCTGCAGCAGATCGAGGGCACGACGCAGGCATCCAACCCCTGGTTCGCATCGGCCTGGGAGATGCTCAACCACTGGAGCCCGGCTGGGTCCAGCTGGTGGGGACACTGCAATGGCTGGGCGGCGGCGGCGATCCTGACGCATGAGCCGCAGGCGAGCCACACCGTCGATTTCGGGAATGCGGGACAGAAGATGGATCTGGGCGTGGCCGACCAAAAGGGTCTGCTCAGCGAGAGCTACTACAGCCAGCTCAGCCACTTCTACGGTTCGCGCTACAACGGGGACGACGGTGACGACATCAGCGACCTCAGCCCCAAGGCTGTTCTGCAGCTGCTTACGCACTACATCAAGGACCAAGAGGTCACGCTCGTCTTTGACACGAGCGCCAACGAGGAGGTCTGGAACTTCCCCGCTTGGTCCTACACCCTGACCCTGAACGAGACCTCGACCGGCGGATCTGGCGGAGCCAGCGGGCGCATCAACATCAACACCGCCGGGGTAGACGAGCTGAAGACCTTGTGGGGGATGACCACGGTTCGGGCGCAGCGAGTCGTCGAGTACCGCGAAGCCAACGGCCCCTTCCAGGGCGTGGAAGGACTCAAGAACGTGCCGGGCATTGGCGCGGGCATGTACAACCGCATCGTCGAGCAAATCACGGTCACGATGAGTACGGACCTGAGGACCTTCACCGGCGATCTCAGCGTTCGCTTTGCGACGGACGGTGTCGGCACGTCCCACGTCGACTCGGACCAGGACTCGCCCCAGGGTTTCGCCAAGGACTGGGACTTCACTCTTGAGGCCAGCCCGGCCGGCGAGATCATCTCGGGAACCTGGAACGACAACGACAACGGCCATCCGGACTTTGCCTGGGTGCCCTATGTCAACACGGTTCAGAGCGGTCAGTCCGAGAACAACTACCTCGAGTGGACCGATCTGAAGCGCTACCTCACCAACTCCGAGGGCGAGGGCCCGGTTCGCGAGTAGCACCGCTAAGAAAAGTACGGAACACGAGAGCCCCTGCGGTCGTCCGCGGGGGCTCTCTGCTTGGGCGTCTAGCCGTCGACCTGGGTATTCGCGGCTGGGCTGGACGCGGTCTCTTCGTGTGCGACGAGGACGTTATGTACCTTCCTTCGGACCTCACGGAGGATGGCGGCGCGGTTGGGGTGTCCCCCGACTTCGGCGGCGTCTGCTCCCAGGTCTAGGTAGCGCAGGGCGTCGCGGTCGATGTAGTACTGGCCCTCTTCGTAGCGCGCCAGAAAATTTGCGATGGCGTCGAAGTCCGCCCAGCGCTTCGCCTGTGCAAAGCAGAGCACAAGGGCGGTGCGCATGATGAAGAGCAGCTCGCCCCGGCCTGCCTCCAACAGCTCGGCCTCGACCTCCTCGAGGACGGGCAGGGCATCCGAAGCCCGTCCCCGGTCGATGTCCACAAAGGCGAGGTTGACCCGCGGGAGTCGAGTCCACTGACTGCCTGCGGCCTCCATTAGCTGGAGCGCACCTCGGTAGCAGGTGGCCGCGCCGTTCAAATCACTCAGAGACCGCATCAGTTCGCCGCGGTTGATGAGCATGCTGGCGCGGGAGTGGGCGGTCCCGACCCGGTCCTCGTACTCTTGGGCGGTGTCCAGGGCCTCGAGGGCGAGAATGCTCTCGCCGCGGGCATACCAGAGGTTGGAGACCTCTTGGTACGCGGAGGCGAGGCCCCGTTGGTAGCCGTACTCCTTGGCGATCGAGAGGGCCTCGTCCAGCAAGTCCACTGCTTCGCCAAGGCGGCCCAGTCGGCGAAGCAGGGTCGCTCGGGCGAGGAGGCTGGCGCTCAGACCGTGGGGAATTCCTAGGCTGCGGTAGATCCGGATGACTTCGTCGCTGATCTCGGCGGCTCGTTCGCTCTGGCCCGCCTCTCGGTAGGAAGTGGCCAAGCTCTCGCTGATGGCTGCAAGCCCCTCGTTCGGCCCCAAGGCGGCGAAGAGGGCGCGGCCCTCAAGGAGGGTCCGAATGGCCACTTGGAGGTTGCCCTCGTCCCGGAGGTGGATCCCGGTCTCTCGCAGGGCCCAACCGCGGAGCTTGTTCCAGCCGCCAGCTCTCGCGTGCTTGTCCGCCTCGACCGCCACTTCGTAGGCCTCACGCTCCCGCCCGCACAGACGCAAGACCTGCGCCCTCCACACCGCTCCCTGGACCCAGGGCCGAGAGCCCGCTCCCAGGCCGGCTGCCTCGAGCCAGCCTCTGCGGTCGTGCAGGAGATCCAGCGCCTGGTCGTGGTCGCTCGTCTCCACCAGCTGCCTGACCGCGATGAGCCCCGACTGGACGGCCGCCTCGAACTGTCCTGCTTCGGCCTGGTGGCTGGCGACACGGCGGGCGTTGCCGAAGCGGTCCCGCTCGTGAAGCACGGTCGCACAGGCGTCGTGCCAATCGGACCAGCGCTCTCCCTCCCGGGCTCGTCGGGCGAGGCTCTCTTGGGCCAAGCTGTGGGCAAAAGAAAAGCCGTCGTGGTTCGGCAGGACGAGGCCGCCCAGGGCGAGGCTTCCGAGCAGGCCGCCGGGGAGAGCCAGGCGGGCCACCCGGCACACGGCTCCCCACTCGTCCAGTGAGACATCTCGGCCTAGAGCGGCGGCGATTTCCAGCGCCTTGGCGCCTTGGTCCTCGTCGGCCTCGCCGATGGCTCGAGTGATTCGGCGCGTCCACAGGGCGTGGAGGCTGTCCGGAATGGCGACCTCCGCTCCCGGGCAGAGCTGCAGCTGCTCTCCCTCTTCTTCCAGCAGCTCGCGGTCCACCCAGTCGTTGACAAGCTGGACGGCGAACAGCGGATTGCCTTGGGAGCGACGAACCACGGCCGCGGCCAGGTCGTCGTCGATGCGGATCAAATCGCGGGTGAGCTCTTCGCATTCGTCGTTGCTGAGGGGGCCCAGCGGGAGGCTCTCGACCGAGGGGTGCAGCCGGAGCTCATCGAGGTGTCTGGTGATGAGGCCGTCGGGCTTCAGGCCATCCGATTGGACCGTGGCCAAGATCAAGACCGGAAGGTCCGAGTGCCCCCATTCGGACACGAGGAGATCGGTGAGAACCACGAGCTCCCAGCCCCACTGAAGGTCATCGACCCAGAGAATGAGTGGGCTCTCCTGCCCCAGGCGCTCAAGAAGGGTCGCGACCGTCCGGTTTCGCTGAATTGGCCCCGAGCCGGTCCCGGTGTTGGTGTCGCGGTCGGAGGCGTTCGCTGCTTCCAGGAGGGTCAGGACGGACTCTGCGAGGTAGCCGTTGGGCTCGCCGAGGCGTCGCAGACGTTGAATGACGCGGTGTTCGGCGAGGGTGAACTCCATTCCAGCAACCCGAAGGAGGCGGGCGAGCATTGCCGGCAGACCGTGGCTGGGACCAAGTCGCGGGCCGTGAGTCGCCCGAACGACCCGGGCTAGGCCTTGTTCTTGGGCTCGAACGCAGATCCATTCGGCTAGCCGGCTCTTTCCCACTCCCGACGGGCCCTCCAAGAAGAGAGCGCGTGGATGCCGCTGTTCAACCACGTCTTTGAGCGCCGTCCAGAGGCGGTCCCTTGGCCTGAGCCGACCGACAAGGGGTCGTCCCCGGAGATGGTAGAGGCCCAGGCCTGCGCCGACGTGCAGGGTCTTGCCGCTCGGCGGTTCCGTAAGACGCCACCCCGGCGCCATGGTGGGCGGGCCAACATCCGATTCGGGGCGGCACAGGCGATCCAGGAGGCGCCGGGCCTCGGCAGCGTTGGGCGGCCGCGCCGCCGGATCGCGACGGATCAGCTGACGCAGCCAGACCTCCAGTCCCTCGGGAACGGCCGACCTTGGTTCGAAGGCGGGTAGATCGCCGGCTAGGTGAGCCTCCATCA
>CAZQTQ010000066.1:0-14412 GCA_964596025.1 uncultured Rickettsiales bacterium | reverse complement strand
CGCTGGCTGTGACTGGTCGGGGACAAGCCAGCAGCAGGAGTGCTTCATCAGGCCCAGGGCCAGCAAGAGCAACGCCAGACTTCGCTTCATGACTCCCCCTCGGAGTGGTGCTGAGAAAGGCTACCAAGCAACTCCCCCCCCACCCCCACCACGGGAACCACAGCCAACCCGCGCGAGCAGCCGGCGGGCGAGGAGGAACGAACGGGAAGGGAGGAGCTTCATCCGGGCTAGCCTAGCAGTTGGACGCCGACTGGACTCCCGCCGAATGGACGCCGACTGGACTCCCGCCGAAGCGATAGGTTTGCCTAATCGCAGTCGCCTAGGAGAGCGTACTCAATCTTTATCTCGTCCTCATCTTCAGGAACGTGGTCGACATCGAAGACGATGGACTGAAGGGCCGAGGCGTATGTCCAGCCAACGAAGATGGGAACACTATTGAGGGAGACCTCAATGCTGCTTTCGACCGGGGCCTGAGTCAGCAGGAAGGTGTCGTTGTTCAGCTCCTGCTCGTATAGATCCATGTTGTCGCCGTAGAGGTGGGCGATACCGAACTGGGTCGACGTCGCATCGGGAGTCCCGGGGTCATTGGTCTGGACATGGAGTACGCCGGTATCGGGTTCGACATTGGTGGGCGTGTAGAGCACTTGAGCCTGTACGCTCTCGCCAGTTTCCAGGACCGTTCCGTCGGCAATGCTGTGCACCAGCACCATCTCGCCGTTCCCGCCTAGGTCCTCGTACCAGATGCCTCCAGTAGCGATCTCGAGCGACGCGCGCCCGATGTTGGAGATCATCACCTCAAGCTGCGCCGAACAACCCAATGGGGGATTGCCGAAGTCAAAGGAGGGTGGGTCTACCTGAATGGCGGGCGCGATCCCCTCTCCCTCCAACTGCACCACGACGGAAGGGGTTACCGGGTCGCTGGATGTGACCGTCAGCGTGCCCTCGGCATGCTCATCCATCAGGGGGCTGTAGGAAAGCGAGACGAGGCTCAGCTCGTCCGGGGCGAGCTGAAGGGGCAGGACCACACTGTTCGTGATCTCGAATGCTCCGGAGATCTCGAGTCCTGCAACTTCCAGTGTCTTTGGACCAAGGTTGCGGATCGTGACCTGTTCCACGGCGACATCGCCCGCGTCCACATTCCCGAAGCTGACGAGGTGAGGGCTAAGGGGGTCGTCGCTTTCGACGACGATTTGGGCCCCTGAGTCTGCCGAGTCGTCGTCGTCCCCGGCCGAGTCGTCGTCCCCAGCGGCATCATCGTCCCCTAGGTCCACACCCCCACCTCCGCTGCCACTCCCACCCCCACCTCCACCACGGGAACCACAGCCAACCAGCGCGAGCAGCAGGAGGGCGAGGAGGAACGAGCGGGAAGGGAGGAGCTTCATTAGGCCTAGCCTAGCGCTTGGCAGCGGAGCAGGCGGGACGATCGGAGCTGCGGGGGTTGTGGCGGAACTCGATATGCTGGTTCGTACTCAAGGGAATGGGGGCTAGGTGGTGCAACATCTCGATCTGCCGCAAGCCATGCTTCGGGGCGAGGAGCTTCGGACCTTCTTTCGGACGTTCTCCGGCCATCGCACCGACCGGTGCCTCATCCGGCCCTTGGAGCTCTGCGACCTGGAGTCCTACTACCAGTGCCATCGCGACCCGGAGATGTTCCACTTCGAGATCCACTCACTCTGAACGAAGCCCTGGCGAATCAAGGCCAGGGCGATGTCTCCGGCGATCTTGCGAGCCAGGCCCACCCCCTGCCTGGGGGGGAGCCACCGTCCAGAGCGGGCTCGGTCCACCACCAGCACGGTCATGCCGCCGAGCTCCCCCCAGGACAGGGGTTCGGACGACACCCCGAAGGACCTCTCTAGCTGCTCGAGGGTCCTGGCGTTGCTCGCATGGACCTCGGAGGTCGCCGATTCCCGTCCGTTGACCACCGTGACCACCACGGCCTGGTCAGCTCCGCGCGCCCGGGCCAGACTTCCGAGTGTCTCGAGCAGGTTGTCGGCCTCTGCACAGGCAGGAATGCACACCACGTGTCGCCACTGGCCGGGCGGTGCAGGGAGGGCTCGAGCCTCCGATTCTGCGTACCGTTCCAGGTATTTGTCGATGACCCTGAAGTCCATCAATGCAGGGCAGCCCGTACCGGGAGTCGGCTGCAGATCTGGGCGTCTGCGACCAAGAAGAACTCGAGGCGTTGGCTGACGTCTTCGGGTGGGAAGTAGGCCCCCGCCAGCTCCAGGAAGGTCTCGGCGTGACGCGCTTCGGACCGAGTGAGCTCGGCGTAGAATTTCTGGAGCGGCCCTTCGTCCAAATGCTCCGCGATGCAGCCGAAGCGCTCGGTACCGCGTGCCTCCACCACTGCGCCCAGCACCAGTCGGTCGAGGAATTCATCGTCTCGCCCGTGGCGCGTCAGCTTCAGCAGGGCGTTCACGTAGGGGTCCTTCTGGTCCCGGGAGAAGCGAAGCCCCCGCTCCATGCAGAACCGGAAGACTTGGTGAAAGTGAGCCAGCTCTTCACGCGCCAACAGGATCATCGCGTCATGGATAGCGTCACGATCGGGGTAGCGGACCACGAAACTCATCGCCATGGACGAAGCCTTCCGTTCACAGGCGGCGTGGTCGAGCAGGAAGGTGTCGAAGTCACCCAGCACGGTGCTCACCCACTCCGGTCCGGTGTTGCTGTGAAGCTTGAGCATGGTCCCCGTCGTCTGTGCGCAGGTGCAGGCTTCGGCCGACGGGGCCGAGCCTGGCGATCGCAGAAGATGCCCATGCTAACTCGGCGGTCCAGTTCCTTGCTCTGAGGGGTATCCGCCAAGCTAGCGACCTGCGCGCCCCTTACAGCAGGGGTACGCAGGCCGATGAGCCGGATGGGGGCCTGCACAGCCGACCCACCCGGCTCAGCTAGTCGTGGCCGTCGTTACTCGGCGACGCAGCCGAGCAGCTCGAGCCACCCGTCTCGACGCACGACGGAGAGGCGGCCACCCTCGGGGTCAAGACCGAGCGTGACGGATTCACCGATCTGCTCCGAGACCAACTCTTCGCCATCGGCGGTCCTCACGATGCGCAGACCGCCTTCAGCTCCGATGGTGGCGAACCACGAGCCGTCGGCACTCACGATGACACCGACGGGGTCGTGATCTTCGAACAGGACCTCCACCGGGGCGGGATCGGCCGAGAAGTCATCTCCATCCAGGACCGCGGCAAACCGGTCGCCGACCACGACGAGTCGATCTCCATCTGGAGTCCAGGCTGCCGCTCGGGCTCCCTCTCGGTTGTGCTCGAAGGCTAGCCCCCAGCCTTCCCAGGTCTCGCTGTCGGCCTGCGGGAAGGCTGTGTTCCGGCTGGCTACGGCAGGCGCGCCGTAGATATGGCCGACGAGGGCGAGGCGGGAACCGTCGGGCGAGAACTCGAGGCCCGAAACCTCCCAGAGGGCCGACTCCTCGGTCTCTGTTACGTTGCCCGAGGCTAGGTGGCGCAAAGTGACGTTGCCTCCGAAGCGGTCATCGGCAACTGCGATCAGCTCGCCACTGGGGTCGCTGGCCAGGGCCGTGATCGGTACTTCGGTCTCGGCGAAGTCGACCAGTAGCTGGGAGCTTGCGACATCCCAGGCGGCGACGCGGCCTGTGGACTGGCCGCTGACGGCGGTCTCGCCGTTCGGAGTCATGACGATGGCCGTGAGGGCTGAGTCGACCTCGAAGGCGGGAAGGTAGTCAAAACCTTCGACGCCGCCGGCCTGCTCCCCCGTGCGGGAATCCCAGAACTTCAGTGACTGGTCTTCCGAAGCAATGCCCACCATGCCCGAGGCGGCGATGTGTGCGGCGAGGACCTCGCCGTGCCGGTTGTCAACGGTGGCAACAGAGCCGAGTACGCCTCCGTCGCTCGCGCACAGGCCGAAGGAATCCTCGGTCTCGTCGGGGGCGACCGGCGGCAGCGAACTTGCGGGGTCCGAGAGGTCGGGCGTCGGCGTGGCACAGCCGATAGCCGACAGGCTCAGAAGGGATGCGGCGATGGAAAGGGAACGGGTGAGTGGTTGGCGAATGTTCATGGGGTCCTCCGTGGTCATGGAGAGAACATGGGTTCCGCCCGGAGGATTGTAAAACGATATAATGTCTACAAAACAGTAAATATTAGGTTTACTGTGCGCCAGCGTTCGTTGGCGGCGAGGTGGCCGAGCTGCGGTAAGCCCAGATCATGACGGCGGCTCCGACGGCTTCGATGGCGAAGAAGAACCACATCAGTGGCGTGCCCTCCCCGGCCAGGATGATGCCGGCCAGGCGGGCCGAGCCGAAGCCGCCGATGCACAGGGCGGACAGCAGCAACGCTGCTCTGTGCCAGGCAGGCCTGGCCTGAGCCACCAACAGGAAGGCGGCGAGCCCCAGTTCCAGGCCTCCGTAGGTGGCGCGGATGTCGATGAAGGCTTCGGGCGTGGTCAGCTCGATGCCGATTCCTTCCAGAGCCGAAGGGATTGCAAAGAGCCAGGCACCGAAGAACAGGAAGATCCCCGCGCTCAGCACGATCAGGATTCGGTCGCGGCTCCATGCCATAGCTCAGCCTCCGGGCCCCGGAGAGCCTACCAAGGAGGTCCTGGCGGTTGAACGGCGGCGGGCCGTATCATGCCGACTGGCATGTTTGGTCGAAGAGGTTCGTCGAAGGGAGCCTCTTTGTAACGAGTGTGCTGTCCCTAAGACGCCCGCTTTGCGGAGGGGAGGAGTAGATGAAGATGAGCTTTCGCCTGTTGTCCAAGGTCGTGGGGGCCGCGGTCCTCAGCCTGTCGCTGCTTGGGGGCGGGTACCTCCTGGCGATCTCGTTTCTCATGAAGGACCTGGCCACCAGCGGGGGCGTGACCGAGACATCCGATGTCGAGTTCATGACCTTTGTGGTCTTTCACGCAGTGGGGATCCTGCTGGCCATCACCGGTAGCGGCCTGGGGTGGTTGATTCTGCAGCTCTCAGAGGGTGCACCCGTCGTGATGGGCTCAGCTACGGACTGAGGAGACCCTGGTCTCTAGGGCGGCTACCCATCGTTCGTACCCGACTGTCCGCGTTTGCGACCCAAGCCTGAGGGCGCTCCGCTGAAGCCTGAGGCGTCTCTGCCCTCCGTGACGCGTCTTGCCCCGCAAATCGTCGGAAGACCCCTCCAGAATCAGGTCAGGTGAACTGGTTAGAGCAGGCTCCGGTAGCGCTCTGCGTCGATCACAAAGAACTCGGCCGGCTCACCGTCGTACAGGATGGGTTCTTTGCGCACCATTCCGAGCTTCTCGAGGACCCGCATCGAGGCTCGATTTTCGGGATCTGTGTATCCGACAATGCGCTTCAGGCCCAGCGTTTCGAAGCCGTAGGCAAGGCACGCAACGGATGCCTCGGTCGCAAGGCCCCGGCCCCAGTACTGCGGCAGAAAGCGGTAGCCCAGGTCCACCTCGCCGAAGTCGGACAGCCACTTCAGGCCCGCAAATCCGATGATCTCGTTGGTGGCTTTGTAGACCGCAGCCCAGCGGCCAATGCCGTACTGCGTCCAGTCCGGGTAACTCCGGATCCCGGCCCTGGCCGCCGCAACGCTCTCGCAGGGAGGTTCCCCGGTATACCGGTTGACCTCCGGATGGGAGTTCAGCCGATAGAAGGCCTCTGCACCCCCTTCTTCAAAGGCGCGCAGCCGGAGTCGTGTCGTCTCGGGGCCCTGCCGGTGGTCGCCCTCTAGCTTCATCTGCGTGGGT
Source organism: uncultured Rickettsiales bacterium (assembly GCA_964596025.1). Taxonomy (GTDB): domain Bacteria; phylum Myxococcota_A; class UBA796; order UBA9615; family UBA9615; genus CAZQTQ01. Next base: position 8,715 of record CAZQTQ010000066.1, on the reverse strand, counting down.
CTCTCCGTTCGAGGGATAGGCTCGGGCCGACCCCCGAGGCGATCGTTGTGCCTGTCGGCCCGAGAAGAGCCCATTTTGCCGAGTGCAGCTGCGGCTGCAAGCACCGACGGGAGGCGCTGGACTTGAAGCCTACGACAATGCGTCGTAGGATCTCTGTTATGGCCCGACCTGCCGCGCTCGAACGTCGCGTACTCGATGTCCTATGGAGGGGAGGGGACTGGTCTGTGCGGTCGGTACTTGCCGAAGTGCAACCCATTCTGGCGTACACCACCATTGCCACCGTTCTCGACCGCCTACACAACAAGGGCAAGGTGCTGCGCGAGAAGTCTGGCGGGGCCTGGGTCTACCGTGCTGCACGCAGTCGCGAAGCTGCTCTGGCCGGTGAGGTAGCTCGGATGCTCCGCGGTTCCACGACTTCGTCGGAGCCGCTTCTCGTTGCTTTCCTCGATGAGTTCGAGGCGGTCGACCCCAACGTCCTGGATCAGCTCGAGTCCTTGATCCACGCCCGGCGCAGGAACTCTTGAGCATGTTTGTCTTCAGCGTGCTGGTTGTGGCCATGCTTCTCCTCGTGGCGTGGGGCACGGCCGCTGTTTTGCATCCCCTATGGGCGCGGCTTAGCGAGGCCCGCCCTTGGTTGGCTCGTGGGGCTCTGGTCGTCGCGGTGGTGCCGTACATCCTCGCACTGGGATTCGTCGGCGCCGCGGTGCTCCCAGCTCAGCTCGAGAGCCTCTTCGTCTGCCACTCTGGTCCCGGTTGGCTTCATCTCTGTTGGTGCCACCCCGGCAACGCCATGGCTCTCGTCCCGCCTGCGGTCGCGGCATTGGCCTTGCTGGTTCCTGGGCGCGTCCGGGGAATCGCTGCTCTGCTCCGGGATCCTCGGGGGGAAGGAGGCGGAGCGACTCCTCTGCTGGTCGACTTGCCGCGCCCGGCTGCAGTTCTAGTCGGATGGTGGCGGCCGTCTCTGGTGGTCGATAGCCGCTTGTGGATGGCGCTCTCCCCGGGTGAGCGCGAGGCAATGCTTGCCCACGAACAAGCGCACCTAGTCCGGCGCGACCCCCTGATGCTCTTCGTGCTGCGGGCCTTGACGGTGGTCGCTCCGGTCCCTGCGAGCCGGGCGCTGGTCAGAGCTTGGCTCGACCGCGCCGAAGCCCGCGCCGACGAACTGGCCGTGCAGTCCGTGGGTGATCCGCTGCTTGTTGCTGAGGCGCTGCTCCGCTGTGCTCGCCTGGGCGCAGCGGCTCCCGCCCTGTCCATCGCATGGACCGCCGGACAGGTCGAGCGGCGGGTCCACGCCATCCTGAAGGATTCCCACGGACCGGTTGGGAGCGCTCCCGACGCCAATCTGATGGATGGAGCTGTCCTGTTGGGCATGCTTCTCGCGGTCGTTGCCGTAGCCCCGACACTGCACCACCAACTCGAACACCTCCTAAGCTTCTGAGCCTTCGATGAGCCTGACAAGCGACCGTCGCCGTGCGATTCTTGCTACTACAATATGTAGTATCTCCTTCCTGTTGACCGCGGACGCGGCGGCTGGTGACGCTGTTGCCGAGCCGGATCTGGTCCGACGCTTCCTGCAGAGCAAACCCATTGAAGCGGAGCTGCGGGTTGCGGAACTTCGACAGGCGGCGGCCGTCGCGCCGGCGAGTCTGCCCAACCCGGAGCTCCAGTACCGACATGACGAAGCCCGGGGGCCTGCTGGCGCGCGAACGGATGCAATTGGGGCGACGTTCACGATTGACCTCGGTTTTGTCGCTGTTCCAGAGGCCAAGGCGGCCCGGCTGCGGGGCGAGGCTGTTGGCTCCCAGAGTCGGCAGCAGTTGGTTGGGGCTGTGTGCTCTCTGCGCCGGGATCTGACGGGGCTCTGGGCAGCCCAACGCCGGGTTCAGGTGGTTGAGATCGGTCACGCTCGCCTACATGAACTCAACTCGTTTTTCGAAGGGATGGCCGCGATGGGTGAGGTCTCTGCCTACGACCTGAACCGAGCGGCTCTGGCAGACACTGCCCACCGGCTCGAGATGGCTTCTGCAGCTGGCGATGTCGCTGCCCTCCGGGCCAGCATTGCCTCGCATACGGGCGAAGCGATCGTGTGGGTCGAGCTGGTCAAGGCCGTGGAGCACCACCCGCTGGAGGAACTCCTCGACCGAGCAAGAGCGGAGCATCCCGAGTTGGTCGCCCTACGCCTCCAGCAGGTCGCCGCCACTCGCGACGAAGAGGCGGCACGGCGCCAGGCCGCCCCGAGCATTCGCCTCTCGGGTGCGAGCCGCTTCGATTCGCTGCCTGACGGCAGCGAGCCCACGCCAGGCTTTGAGTTTGGGGCGTCCCTGGAGTTGCCGCTTTTCGACCAGAATCTTCGCCAAGCTCGAAGCGCGGCGGCCGACACGGAGATGTGGGTGGCGCGTACCGCCCGAAGGGAGCGGCAGATCCTGGCATCCATCGAGGCGGCGTGGCGGCGGGGTGCCATTGTTCGGGATCTGGCCGAAGCCGTTGTGGACACCGATGGGCTATGGACTGCGGCCCGGGCACGCTACATGGGTGGTGAGGGTTCCATCGACGACCTGCTTCAGATCGCTCGGGATCTCGAGGAGGCCCAACTCGCAAACCTCGAAGCGGAGGTGCTGCTGCGCTCCGCCGATCTGGGTCTGCAGTGCGCCGTCGGTAGATTCGACGACCCAACCATCCAGGCAGCTCTCGAGGAGGCGCTTCAGTGAAATCTCTGCTGCCCTTGTTGCTGATGCTGACGGGATGCTCTGCACCGGCGCCCTCTGGCCACTCCCACCAGGGGGGCCACTCCCACCAGGGGGGTCACTCCCACAGCGGCGGTCACGATCACGGCGATGAAGGTGTCTCAGTCTCCATCACACGCTGGTCGGCAGAGCACGAACTCTTCATTGAGTTGGACGCGCCGGTAGCGGGGATGGCCTTTGGCTACCACGCCCACGTCACCCGAATGAACGACAACCACGCCGCCGACTCGGGGGTGCTCACGCTTCGCTTTGAGCAGGATGGCTTCGCAGTGGAGTCCCACACCGATTCCGCCGTCTCCCGCCCCGGCATCTTCTCGGCGCAGGCGGTATCGCCAACTAAGGCGGGCACCTACCGGTTATTCGTCAGCTATATGGATGGCGACGAGCGAGCCCATTGGGACGGCGGAGATGTGCAGGTTGGGGCCGGCAAACCCATCGCGCATGAGGGTGAGGCAGAGGGCGCCATCGCCTTCCTCAAGGAGGCCCAGTGGCAGGTGCCCTTCAGGACGGCTCTGGCGCAAACCGTGGCCATGGCTCCGGCTATCCATGCACCCGCCGTCGCCAGGCCCGCGCCAGGTTCTACGGCGGTCGTTGCAGCACCGACCCATGGTCTCCTGGCCTGGACCGACGGCCTGCCCGTCGTCGGCCGAGTTGTGCGGGCAGGGGAGCCGCTAGCCACCCTAATTCCTACCGGCGCCGCCGATCACTGGACCAAGCTTCAAGCGGATGCCCGGACCGCGCGGATCAACCGCGATCTCGCGACCACTGAACTGCAGCGCATCGAGGCGCTGGCAGCTGACGAACTGGTGCCCGACCGGCGACTTGTCGAAGCGAGAGCTGCCCTGGAGCGCGCCGGCGTCGCCCTGAGCGCCGCCCAGGGTCGCGCTACCGCTCTGACGCAGGGCAGTTTGGGGGCTGTGGAGATCCTGGCGCCCTCAAGTGGGGTTCTTGTCCAGGTGGGTGCGGGCCACGGTGAAGCGGTCTCCGCCGGTAGTCCTCTGGTCACTGTCTCCGTAGACGACGCCATTCTGATCGAAGGTCATGTGCACGACCGCGTCCGCGGTTCCCTCCATCCGGTTGTCTCGATCACGGCGGAACGAGGGGATTGGTCGGGGCCTCGCGATCTGCTTGCAGCAGGTGGCGCACTCTTGACGGAGCGCCTCGTCTTCGACGAGCACGCCCTCTCTGCGCCTGTGGCCGTCCTCGTGCCGGGCGATGTCGGTCTCGTCGTCGGCGATCTGCTGGAACTCTCCTTGGGTGTTGGAGACCCCACACCTCGCCTGGTGGTGCCCCGGGAGGCCGTGGTCGAGACCAGCGGGCAGCCCGTCGTCTTCGTTCAGGACGGCGGCGAGTCCTTCTCCCGAAGGCGGGTCGAATTGGGGGAAACCGACGCCACCCATGTGGAGATCCTCTCTGGCATCGCTGTGGGTGAGCGCGTTGTGAGCCTCGGCGGCTTCGACGTACACGTCGCTTCCCTCACCGGTTCTCTCGAGTCCCATAAGCACTGAACCATGTGGAATACCCTCATCCGTTGGTCGCTCTTCAACCGGGGCGGGGTGCTGGCTCTGGCGGCCTTGCTGCTCATCGGGGGGGGATGGACCGCTTCCCGCCTTCCCGTCGATGTCCTTCCCGACATCAATGCGCCTACGGTCACGGTTCTCGCCGAGTCCCATGGCATGGCTCCCGAAGAGGTCGAGCTGCTTGTCACCATGCCGATCGAGACGGCTATCAACGGTGTGCCGGGGTTGCGCCGGATCCGTTCTTCCTCGGGCATTGGCATCTCGATCATCTACGCCGAGTTCGACTGGGACATTGACCCGTACCGTGCCCGGCAGCTGGTCACGGAGCGCTTGCAATTGGCGCAGGGGAGTCTGCCGGCGCACGTACCACCACCGGTGCTAGCGCCCATGTCTTCGATCATGGGAGAGATCCTGTTCCTCGGCCTGTCCGGTGAGGGGGTGGAGCCCATGGACGTGCGCGACTTCGCGGAGTGGGAACTGCGCCGTCGGCTGCTGGCTATTCGAGGTGTAGCTCAGGTGACCCCCATCGGCGGGGAGTTGCGCCAGGTTCAGGTGGTGCTTGATCCGGCGGCTATGGAGTCTGCCCGCATCGGACATGAACAGATCGTTGCGGCGCTGTCCGGAGCGGAAGAGAACGCCCCCGGTGGTTTCATCACCAGTGGGCACAGCGAATACCTGGTGCGGGGTGTGGGGCGTCCGAGCACCATTGAGCAACTCGGCCACATCGTCGTGGGGCGAACCGAGGGCGCTCCGGTATTTCTCGACATGCTGGCCGAAGTACGCATGGGCCCTGCGCTGTCGAGGGGCACGGCGGCGATCGATGGCAAGCCCGGCGTCGTCCTTGCCGTCCACAAGCAGCCCGAAGCCAACACCCTGCTCTTGACCGCCCGCATCGACCAGGCCCTAGACGTCATCGAGGACTCGTTACCCAAGGGAATGACGTTGCACCGGACGGGCTTCCGCCAGTCGCGCTTCATCGAAGCGGCCATCAACAATGTGGGTCAGCATCTGGTCGAGAGCGCCGTCCTGGTGGTGATCCTCCTGACGATGTTTCTGGCCAACTGGCGGACGACCGTCATCTCGCTGATAGCCCTACCCCTGTCGCTGCTGGCCGGTGTGATCAGTCTGGCTTGGCTCGGCGCCGGCTTTAATACGATGACCCTGGGAGGTCTCGCTATCGCCATTGGCGCCCTGGTGGACGACGCGATCATCGACGTGGAGAATGTCTACCGGCGGCTTCGACTGAGGGCGTTGTTGCCCGAAGAGGAACGTCCGCCGCTGCTGGACACGGTCTACGAGGCGTCGGTCGAAATCCGCAGTTCCATCGTCTTTGCGACCGCCATCATCGTTGTGGTCTTCGCTCCGTTGTTCTTTTTCAGCGGGCTTGAGGGACGGCTGCTCCAACCCCTCGGTACGGCCTACGTGGCCAGCTTGTCGGCTTCGCTGGTTGTGGCGGTGACGGTGACGCCCGCCCTATGCAGTGTGCTGTTGACCTCGGTGCCTCCGGCCGGGGAAGAATCCGACGCCTGGCTCGTGCGGCGAGTGAAGAAACTCTATCGTCCCGCGCTCGGGGTCGCGCTGGACAGGCCGCGGGTCGTGCTGTTTGTCGCTTTGCTAGGAGTGCTGGGTGCCACTTTGGGCCTGGTCTCCTTCGGACGGAGCTTCCTTCCAACCTTCAACGAAGGAGCCTTCACTCTGGCTGCGGCGACGGCTCCCGGTACGCCGCTCGCGGAGTCCGACGCCATGGTCCACCGCCTCGAGGAGCGGGTCGTGGACTTGCCGATGGTTGAGGCCGTTGTGCGTCGCACCGGACGGGCCGAGCGCGACGAGCATGCTCAGGAAGTTCAGTTCAGCGAGCTCGAGGTGACCATCGCCGAGGGGGTCGATCGACACATCTCTGCCGAGGCGATTCGGGAAGCTGCGCGAGGTGTTCCCGGCCTGGTGGTGACCGTAGGTCAGCCCATCAGCCACCGAATCGAACACATGCTCTCGGGTGTCAAGACATCCTTGGCGATCAAGATCTTCGGTGAGGATCTGGGTGATCTTCGCCGTACTGCTCATGATGTGAAGGCTGCGGTGTCGGGGATCAAGGGGCTGGTCGACTTGGCTGTGGAGCAGCAGACTGAGGTGCCCCAGGTAGTGGTTCGGCCCCGCTACGAGCAATTGGGGATGCTCGGGCTGACCCCCGGCCAGGTGGCGGAATGGGTCGAGACCGCCATGATTGGGGCCTCGGTCGGTCAGTGGTGGAGCAATGGACGCTCCCACGACCTCGTTGTGCGCTATCCGGAGCGCTATGCCGAGAGCATCGAAGCCCTTGCTTCCGCTCCCATCGACGCCGCAGGGGAACGCTTCACAGCCCTGGAGCAGGTTGCCCGAGTCGATCGAACCTTGGCGCCTAACCTGGTGCAGCGTGAGAATGCCAAGCGCCGCATCGTCGTCATGGCAAACACCGAGGGCCGGGACATCGCCGGAGTGGTCAAGGACATCCGCTCGGCCCTGCCTGACACGCCGCAAGGGGTCTACATCGAGATTGGCGGACAGGCCGAGAGCGAAGAGAAAGCGACCCGCACAATCGCGGGTCTTTCCGCCCTTGCGGTCGTCGTGATGTTCGCCCTGCTCTGGACGGCACTGCGCTCCGGCCGCGACGCGCTCTTGGTACTCGTGAATCTGCCGCTTGCGCTGATTGGGGGCGTTGCCATCGTGGCGGGTACGGGCGGAGTCCTTTCGGTGGCATCGCTGGTGGGCTTCATTACCTTGTTCGGCATCGCCACGCGCAACGGGATCTTGCTGGTCACGCACTACCACCACCTGCTGCACAAGGAGTCTGCGTCCCGGTTGGAGGCGGTGCGGCGAGGGAGCGAGGAACGCCTCGTCCCGGTCCTGATGACCGCTCTTGGCACGGCGCTGGCCCTCGTCCCGATCGCTATGGCAGCGGGGGAGCCGGGCAACGAGATTCAAGCCCCAATGGCCGCCGTGATCCTCGGCGGGCTGGCTTCGTCCACTTTGTTGGTGCTCCTCGTTCTACCGGTGCTCTACCTGCGCTACGGTCGACCACCCCAAAACGTGGAGGTTCGCTCATGAATCGCTTTGTCGTCGCCCTGTTTCTCTTGTTGGTCGGCTGCAATCAGGAACACGGTCATGGCCACGGCCACGACGCGGCACACGATCACGGTCACGGGCACGAGCAGGCCGCCGGCCATGCCCACGGAGAGGCCCACGAGGAAGGTGCTGGGCACAATCACGGGGCCGACCACGCCAAGCCGCCCGAAGCAGTGTCCTCGGCCCCAATGGCCCCGGCTGCGTTCTTGGTCGGCCTTTGGACAGCGACCCTCAATCCCTCAGAGGACGCACTGCGGCTGACTTTGGTCGATAGCGGCGGAGGCGCAGTAGTGCCCGAGGGCGAAGCGAAGATCGTGCTCGTGGGCACAGGGCTGGAGGAACAGCGGTTGACGCTCCCCGTTGTGGATGGTGGCTGGGCCGGCCCCGCGAAGGTAACGGGTGCGAAGGGCTATACGGCGGTGGTGAACGTCACGATTCAGGGGACCACAGAGAGCGGCAAGGTGAGCTGGGGGGAGGTGCCGGAGGTGAAGCCCGCTCCCCCGACGCACGACCATGGTGAGAAGGGCCACGACCATGGTGAGAAGGGCCACGGCCATGGTGAGAAGGGCCACGGCCATGGTGAGAAGGGCCACGACCATGGTGAGAAGGGCCACGACCATGGTGAGAAGGGCCACTAAACTGGTCTAGAAAGGCCCCGTCCTGTCGCTCGGACGCCACCGGCATGGGCGTGTCCACCTACTCGTCCCGCTCCACATCGACGAGCTCCGGGACGGACCCTACAGGGTCACAGGCCTTCCTCTCGGGCTCAGTGGAGATCGTGGGCCGAAGCGTCGAGCCGTGCGACCAGGAGCCATGGCACGCTCTTGAGGGCTGCAAACACGTAGAGGTCGTTTCCGTTCAGTACGAAGCCGGAGGCCGAGCGCTCGCGTGCCGCCTCCTCCAGTTCGGCGACTCCGATAGGCCGACGCTCCTTGGTCTTTTGGCCTTCCATCGACACCGTGCTCCTGAGACCCTGCTCGCCCGAGCTCACCAGGATGCTTCCCTCGCGGTCGACGAGGTAGGCTTCCTGCAGGCTGCTCATCCCTGGGGGCTCCATGGTCGCGATGACGTGGTCCATGGAGAAATCGATCCCCGCCACACCCGCAAAGCGCTCACTTGCGTCGTAGATCGCCTGGTTGCAGGGCAGGAGGAAGCCAGACCCCGACGCGTCTGGGTAGAGCTTCCCCCAGCTTGGACCTCGGGTCCCCTTGGCGTCGAGGTACCAGGGCCGTACGCGCCCGTCGTAGTCGGAAGGGGAGTTGGCATTGCCCGGGAAGTTAATCATCAGCCCGTCTGCCAGCTGTAGGTAGACCCACATCAGGGGCACTCCCTTTCGGAAGAGGTCGGTTCGG
>CAZQTQ010000065.1:5229-14534 GCA_964596025.1 uncultured Rickettsiales bacterium | reverse complement strand
AGGGAGGTGGCCCAGCGACCCGGGTTTCGCTCGTCGAGGAGCGCCAACAAGCGGCAGTACAGGGCCGTCACCCCCGGATCGTTGAAGCGGGAGGCGATGGTCCCAAAAACAGGAAGGGCGCTGTCGTCCGGTTCGGGACCGAAGAGCTCCCGACTGCGGCGGTACTGCTTGCGCACATCCCGGACGGCATCCAGTGCACCCCGCTGTTCGAACTTGTTGAGCACCAGGAGGTCGGCAAAGTCGATCATGTCGATCGAGCTGGCTCGGGGCGCCGTAGTCGGGCGTCATCACGTAGGCACAGAGATCGCTGAGATCGACAACCGCGGAGCTCGCTTGTCCGATGCCCGAGGTCTCGAGAATGACGAGGTCGAAGCCCACCCGCTTGAGGATCTCCAAGACCTCGCGCGTGGCGCTGCTCACCTCTTGCTGGGAGCCGCGCGTTGCCAAGGACCGCAGGAAGACCCGAGGACTGCTGAGCGCGTTCATCCGGATGCGGTCGCCGAGCAGGGCGCCGCCAGTGCGCCGCTTGCTGGGGTCGACGCAGAGAATGGCGAGCCGCTTGTCCTCGGTGTCACGAAGGAATCGGGTGACCAGTTCGTCGATGAGGGAAGACTTCCCGGCTCCCCCGGTGCCGGTGATGCCGATCACGGGCGCGTGCTGGACCCCGGAGGTCTCGCAGTCCCGGGCCGCCTTCCAGCCATCCAAGGCCGCCTCGATGGATGCCGGCAGGTCCCCCCGCCGTTCGGCCAGCGACAGGAGCCGCGCAAGAGTTACCGGCGTCTCAGCCCGCACCTCGGCCAGGACGTGCTGCTCCTGGATGTCCAGGAGTCCGCCCTCACGAAACTCCACTTCGGCCGGATCGAAGTCGGAGTTCTCCAGGAGGTGGTTGATCATCCCCTGGAGGCCCATCGACCGGCCGTCCTCCGGCGAGTAGATCTTCACCACTCCGTACTGCTCGAGATCGCTGATCTCGTCGGGGACGATCACCCCTCCCCCCCCGCCAAAGACTCGGATGTGGCCCGCACCGCGCTCCACCAGCAGGTCCCGCATGTACTTGAAGTACTCGGTGTGACCTCCTTGGTACGAGGAAACAGCGATCGCCTGAGCGTCCTCTTCGATGGCGGCGTCGACGACCTCGGCAACCGAGCGGTTGTGACCCAGGTGAATGACTTCGGCCCCAGTACCCTGGAGAATGCGGCGCATGACGTTGATGGCCGCATCGTGCCCGTCAAAGAGCGCAGCCGCCGTCACCACCCGGATCGGGCGCAACGGCGCGTACTTGGGCAACGCGACCATCGCTAGCTTGCGTCCGATTCTGCGATGGCAAAGACGCCGCTGGTGACCTCAACGTCCGAACCGGAACCGGTGGTCGGCCCGGCATCAAAGAAGAAACAGCCGCGGATGACCCGGCCCTCGGTAGCGTCCTCCTCGACTTCGGAGAGCTTGAGGTAGCCACCGTCGCTTCCGTCGCGGCTGTGGTAGGCGGTTCCGTCCACGTACAGGGTCGCATCTGCACCGCTGCTGGATGCAGTCTTGATCGAGAACTCCAAGGGACCGGCTCCGACCTCGAAGAGATCGTTGACGTCCTGGCCCTCTTCCGCGTCGACCTCGCCGTCCGCATCCACCGAGAAGGTGCTCGTGGTGTCCAGACGGAAGGTCACCGTGTTGCTGGCGTCGACGGTGAAGGGGACGATGAGTCCTACGTCCTCCTCGAGGAAGCCATTGGTCTGGGTGTTGGACCAGCTGGCGTCATCCACTTGGGCCTGCAGCTCGCCGAGCGGAAGCTCCGCGTCGACGGTGCAATTCGGCGTGCTGGGCCCACCCTCTACCTGAGGGTTGCATGCGATGGCGCAGAGGGCCAGGAGGGGCAGGAAGGGTCGTCGCTTCATGGCCTCCATGTACCCGTTTTTTTGGATCCTGTCACGGGCTTGGAAGGTGCCCGGGGGCTGATACGGCCCTGCCCCGGCCCCCTAGGCCGGTGTACAGTGCAGACCATGCGTCTCCCGCATTTGGTCGCCATCGGAAGCCTGCTCGCAACGGGCTGCTTGGGACAGGCACAGACCGCCTTCGACTTCGACCAAGACGGCAGCCCGGACGCAGAGGACTGCGGACCGTCCGACCCCAACATTCGACCGGGCCTGCCCGATCCAATCGGCGACGGCATCGACCAAAACTGCGACGGGGCCGACGGTGTCGACGCCGACGGCGACGGCTGGGGCAGCGGAGTAGATCACGACTGCAACGACAACGACGCCAACATCCACCCAGGCGCAGACGACACAGAAGGCGACGGCATCGACCAAAACTGCGACGAGATCGACGGGGACAACACCGGAGACGATGACGACAGCGCGAACCCCGCCAACCAAGACGAGGACAAGGACGGCTTCACCCCGGCCGATGGCGACTGCGACGACTACGACGACAACATTCACCCCGATGCCGACGACACCTGCGACGACGAGACGGACACGGACTGCGATGGAGAGGTGGGGGAAGACGAGTGGCAGGATTTCTGGCCCGACGCGGACGGCGACGGAGCAGGCGACGAGACGGCAGAGCCCGTTTCCGACTGCGAGGCGCCCAAGGTCGGCGACTACGTCACCAACGACGGAGACTGCGACGACGACGCGGAGTGGGCCAATGCCTACCAGGAAGAGGTCTGCGACGGCGAAGACAACGACTGCAACGGAGTGGCCGACTTCACGGTGGAAGACACCGACGACGACACCGGCCTATACAACGAACTGGACGAAGACGTAGACGGATGGGTGGCCTGTTGGGGTTTCGAACACTGGGACCAGGAGCAGTACTTCGAGGGCGGCGACGACTGCAACGACAAGAGCAGCGACATCCACCCTGGCGCTGAGGACATCTGCGACCCCTGGGACAACGACTGCGACTGCTCCGAAGACAGCAACGGGGACGGGACCTGGTGTGGAGCTGGCGATGCTGAGGTGAACGAAGACGCCGACAGCGACGGCGACGGCTTTACCCCGTGTGGCAACGACGGAATCATCCAAGCCAACGATGCCGACCCCAGCCAGGACTGTGATGACGACAACCCATACGTGTTCCCCGGGGCCCCAACAGACACCTGCAATTTGATCGACGACGACTGCGATACCGCTGTCGACGAAGACGGAGTCGTCACCAACGAGACCGAACTGGATGCCGCTGCAGGCTCGGGAACCGCCACCGAGGCAATCTTGGAAGGAACCACCCTCTGGGACCTGCAAGAATGCGGAGCAAGCGAAGACAGCGGCTCTCAAACCATCGGCGTTATGGTGCCAGCGACCGGGTGTTGGGAAATCCAGGTCACCGCTTCATCCTTTGACCCAGTGTTCGCCGTCATCACCGACCCCAGCCAGGACTGCTCCGAGATCATGGATGCCCTCTCTTCCCCCGTGCTGCCACTTGCTACCTGTGGCGAAGCAAGCGCCGGCGTCGAGGTCCAGACCTCCTCCACCTCAGAGGTCTTGCTCGCGGTCGTCGTGGGTTCACCGGGCGCGTTCTCCCCGCCCCAAATGCCGTATACGGTGGCGGTCCAGGCCTGCCCCTAGACCCCAGGAAGCACGTCCCTGACCTCCTCCGCACCCCGCCCTCGCCCCGACTGGGCGACTTGGTTCGAGCGCTGCTTGGTGGCCGGCGGCCTCCTCGCGCTGGCCCTCCTCTTTGTCCGCAGCTACGAGCGCCCACCGGTACCCCTTGCCCTGACCCTCCCCGAGCTAGGTCCCGGGTCTACCGAGCACTGGGCCGGCGTCTACGTCGGCGACCAAAAGATCGGGACGGCAGTCACCCGCGAACTCGTCCGCGAGGACAAGAGCCGCGTCCTCCAAGAGCGAAACCACCTCAGCCTCGTCCTTCTGGGTGCCAAGAACGATCTCACGCTGGCCACCGACCTGGAGTTTGGAGCGGACGATCGGCTGAACCGGCTCGTGGCCCAGATCCGGACCGAGGTTCAAGGGCTTCCGGTCACCCTGCGCGCAGAGGGACAGCGGCGTGGTGATGGGCTGCGCCTCAGGCTCTTCCAGGCCGGCGAGGAGCTGACAACGCTCGACCTCGAGGAGATCCCCGCCATCCCCACGACCCTGTACCGCAGTCTGCGCTCGGAGAGCGTGGAGGCAGGCCAGCGCTTTGAGCTGCCCTACTTCAGCCCGCTCACCCTGGGGGAGGCGACCGCCTCGGTCGAAGTGCTCGGCACCGAAGAGGCGGTACTTCCCGACGGGAGCACCAGCCCCGCCATCCGGCTGCGGGTCGAGGCCTCGGGCCAAATCCTCGAGGCACTGGTCGCTGACGGTGGGAGACGCATCTGGGAGCGGGAGGTCGAGGGCGGGCTTGGGATGCGCATCGTCGCGGAGACCCAAGAGCAGGCGCTCAACGAGGGCTGGCCGGCGGACGGAGAGGCCGGAGTGGATCTGATAGCCCTGTCTTCGGTCCCCCTGGACGGCCGCCTCCCGGGGGGGGGCCGATCCCTGAGTCGACTGGTGCTCGGAATCGAGGGCGTGGACCGCGCAGATGCCCTCCTGACCGCCTCCCATGGAGAAGCTTGGGACCGCGTCCAAGGCCGCCTCCTCCTCGAGCGAGACCAACCGGAAGCGGCTCCCTCCTTCCCCCTGCCCTCAACCGACCGGGGAGTGTCCACCTGGCTGCGAAACACGGCCTTCATCCCATCCGACGACCCCGAGATCCGCCACACTGCAGGGCGAGTGCTCGGCGAAACCCTGGACGCAACGGGAGCGGCTCGCAAGCTCAGCCAGTGGGTCTATCGGAGCCTGGAGAAGGTGCCAGTCGCCGGGGTACCGCAGGCCAAGGAGGTCCTGAACTCCCGCCGTGGGGACTGCAATGAGCACACGGCTCTCTACACCGCACTCGCCCGCTCGGTCGGCCTCCCCACCCGGATGGCGGCCGGCCTCGTCTACTCCGAGGCTCTCTTCTCCGACGGCGCCTTCTACTATCATGCGTGGCCAGAGGTCTGGCTCGGCGACCGATGGGTGGCTGTCGACCCGACCTTCGGTCAGTTCCCCGCCGATGCGACCCACCTCAAGCTCGTCGAAGGGGACCTGAGCAAGCAGTTGGAGCTGATGGGGGTGATTGGCCGGATCCGCCTGAAGGTCCTCGAGGTCGACGACGCATGATCCGCATGGAAGGCCTAACCAAGAACTTCGGCCGCCACCAGGCGGTCCGCGGCATCGATCTGCACGTACGCAAGGGGGAGGTCTTCGGCTTCCTCGGGCCCAACGGCGCAGGCAAGACCACGACTATGAAGATGGTCGCCGGCATGTTGAAGCCAAGCGCTGGTCGGGTCTTAGTGGACGGCATCGACCTCAGCTCCGACCCGGTCGCCGCCAAGGCCATCATCGGCTACATCCCGGATCGGCCCTACCTCTACGAGCGACTGACAGCCCGGGAATTCCTCTCCTTTGTCGGCGGCATCTACGGCATGGAAGAGGACGTGGTGAGCCTGCGCAGCACGGAACTGCTGCCACACTTTGGCTTGGGAGGGGTAGAGGACAACCTGGTTGAGAGCTACTCCCACGGCATGAAGCAGCGGCTCACCCTCGCGGCAGCCCTGCTCCACCGACCCCGGCTCCTCATCGTCGACGAACCAATGGTTGGCCTGGATCCCGCCGGCGCGCGGCTCATCAAGGAGGTCTTCCGAGAGCTTGCCAGGGACGGGCACTCTGTGTTCCTCTCCACCCATACTCTGGAAGTGGCCGACGCCATCTGCGACCGGGTGGCCATCATCAACCAGGGTTCCCTGGTGACGGTGGGGAGTCCCGCGGAGCTGAAGCGGGAGCACAATCGGACAGATGGGCGGCTGGAGGATGTCTTCCTCCAGTTGGTGGGAGGTCCGGACCAACAAGAGGTGCTGCGCGCCCTGCGCGGCGACAGCGGGAGCACGCCCTGATGCGGACCCTGGGGTTCAAGTCCACGCCCGGCGCGGCATTCGCCATCATTGCAGCCGTCGCGATGGCATCCTGCGCCACCGCCCCCAGAGGCCAATGGGTCGAAGGCTGGTTCGTCCAAGACCTGCGCGTCGAGGGGCCCACGGGAACAGAGCGGTACCAGGTCGCATACCGAGCAGGAAAGCTGCGGGGCAGCTGGGAACCAGCCGCCGCCCCGCCGGGCGACTTCGCCTTCTACAGCGGCTCCTTGGGAGCAACGATCTACGCCGACAGCAGCTGCGGAAAGCGCTACGAGGACGCTCCGCTGACAGTTCTCATCAACCACCTACTCTTCGGCTTCTCCGAACTCGAGACCGAGAGCCAAGAAGAGGTCGTACTCAGCGGCCGGGCCGGCCTGGAGCGGATCTCGACCGGACGCATGGATGGCGTACAAGTCCAAGTAGATCTGACAGTGATAAAGAAGGGGCCCTGCGTCTTCGACCTGGCCCTGATTGCAAGTCCAGAGCAATTTTTGGCTGCCAGAACAGACTATGAAAGCTTTCGGGATGCCTTTGCTGCAGAGATCCGTAGATGAGTACGGCAGTAGCTTCTTCTGACCGACGGTTTTTTAGCACGTTCCCAGCATTTTTTGCCGCCATTGGGGAAGGCACCCTCATATTCTTCAGCACTTTTGGTGCGATTTCCCGCCTCACCTGGCAAGCCTTCCTCGCCCTCTTCAAACCGCCGTTTGAGTTTCGCGAGTTGGTGCGCCAGCTCTACTCGCTCGGATACCAGAGCATCTCCATCGGCTTTCTGACCGCCCTCTTCACCGGCGCGGTGATGGCGCTGCAGTTCGGCTGGGGCCTAGAGCGCTTTGGCGCATCGAACTACGTCGGCAAGGTCATCTCCGTGGGCTTCGTCATGGAGCTGGGGCCAGTCTTGACCGCGCTCTTGGTGGGCGGGCGCGTGGGCGCTGGCATCACCGCTGAGCTGGGTTCGATGAAGGTGACCGAGCAGATTGACGCCATCCGTGCGCTGGGCGCTGATCCCGTGAAGAAGCTGGTGCTCCCCCGCGTCCTCGCCTGCACCCTGGCCATGCCCATCCTCGCCTTGATGGCCGATGTCGTCGGCATCACCGGCGGCATGCTCGTGGCGGTGGCCGAGCAGGGCTTGACCGCGGCCTACTACATGGACCAGGTGTTGACCACGGTCGACATCGGCGAAGTCCTGCACGGCCTCATCAAGTCGGTCTTCTTCGGTTATTTCTTCGGCATCATCGGCTGCTTCATGGGACTGGAGACCAGCGGCGGCACCGAGGGCGTAGGCCGCTTCACCACCCGTACGGTAGTCGTGACCTCCATCACCATCCTCATCGGTGACTTCGTCCTTGGGAAGGTCCTCCTGCCCTTCGTGAGATAGGGACTCACGCTCGCATGACCCAACTCCGGCCCGCTCTCGCCCTCGTGCTCGCTTCGGCTTCGCCTCGGAGACGGAAGCTCCTGGAAGAAGCCGGGCTCGTCGTCGAGGTGCGACCCGCCGAGGTCGACGAGAGGGCGCTGCCGGGAGAGTTGCCGAACGACCAGGTCTGCCGACTGGCCGAGAAGAAGGCCTCCGTCATCGCCGCAGCCCAGAGCGTCCCGGCGCTCGTCCTCGCAGCAGACACCGTGGTGGTCCTCGATGGCGTGGTCCTCGGCAAGCCAGCCGACGAGGACGAGGCCCACCGTATGCTCGCGAGCCTCAGCGGCCGGAGTCACCACGTCATCACCGCCTACGCAATCCACCGCTGCCCAGGCCACGAGCCCAGCGTGATCCGGGCGGTCACGACCCGGGTGGACTTCCGCCCCCTGCCCCCGGCCACGATCGAGCGCTACGTGTCCACGGGGGAGCCCTTGGACAAGGCCGGCGCCTACGGCATCCAAGGCATCGGTCGGATGCTGGTCCAGGGCATCGAGGGTTCGTGGACCAACGTCGTCGGCCTTCCCTTAGTGGAGGTCCTGGACGACCTCGCCACGCTGGGAGGTCCTCGGCTGTGAACTCGATCTCCGACCGCCTCGCAAGGATTGAAGACCGCATCAGCGCCGCCTGCGATCGGGCGGAGCGGGACCGGTCGACCCTTCGCCTCCTCGCTGTCAGCAAGGGGCACTCGGCCGCTGCAGTGGCCGAAGGCTGGGAGGCCGGGCTGCGCCACTTTGGGGAGAACTACGTCCAAGAGTGGGAAGGCAAGGCCGAAGACCCCAAGATCCTGGCCCTTGATGGCCTGCGATGGCACTTCGTCGGCCACCTTCAGCGCAACAAGATCCGCTTCTTGCTAGGACGCGTTCACTGCATCGAGACCGTCGACCGGCCCCGGCTCGCCACCGCACTGAGCCAGCGAGCAGAGGATCGGCCCGGCGGAGGACCTGAGCGAGCCCTCCTTCAGGTCAACTTGGGAGGGGAGGCCAGCAAAGCAGGCTTCGCACCGGAGCACCTAGAGGGAGCCCTAAGCTCCTTGCTCACGCTGCCTGGACTGGATGTCCAGGGCCTGATGGCGATCCCCCCAAAGAGGGCCAGCGCCGAGGCGAGCCGCGCCGATCATCGGGCGCTTCGTACCCTTCGTGATCGCCTCCAAGATCAATCGGGACGGGCCCTGCCCGAGCTCAGCATGGGAATGAGCTCCGACTTCGAGGTTGCCATCGAAGAGGGCAGCACCGAGATCCGCCTGGGCACCGCGCTCTTCGGGCCCCGTCCACCGAGAACCGGCCCTTGATGGCCAAGAAACACCTCGCCTTCCTCGACCTGAAGGACACAGGCAAGAAGCACCTGCGGGCGGATGCGCTCGCGGCCCTGTCGGTGACCCTCTTGGGCATCCCCCAAGGGGTCGCCTACGCGACGATTGCGGGACTTCCCCCCGCCCTTGGCCTCTACGCTGGCGCAGTCCCCGCCATCATCGGCAGCCTCTTTCGCAGCTCTCGGCATGTGATCACCGGCCCCACCAACGCCCTGAGCCTTCTGGTGGGTGGCGCGATGGCCGTGGGTCTGGGCGAGGACCCCCTGGTAGTCGCTGCCACCCTGGCCATACTCGTGGGCCTGATGCAGGTTGGCGCTGGTGCCTTGCGCCTTCACCGCCTCGTAGACGCCGTCCCCGGAGCAGTGGTCCTGGGCTACATCACCGGCGCCGCGGTTCTGATCGCAGCGGGCCAATTGGCAAACCTCACCGGAACCACAAAGGCCGGCGGTACGCTGCCGGGCCAGCTCCTCTCCTGGGCCCAGGGCTTGGAGGCCACCAACGGGGTCGCCGTGGCCCTCGGACTGGCGACAACGATCCTCATCGTGGGGCTGCGGCGACTGACCCCCGGACTTCCTGCCGCTGCCATCACCCTCGTCGCGGCCACGGTTGGCTCCCTGGCACTCGCGCTCCCCGAGCGGGGGGTTGGCACC
>CAZQTQ010000065.1:0-5219 GCA_964596025.1 uncultured Rickettsiales bacterium | reverse complement strand
CGACGCCGTCGCAGACCTCAGTCCCATCCCCCAGGGATTCCCGCCCTTGACCCTCCCCGACTGGGGGAGCGCGACAAGCCTCCTGCCCCTGGCCTTGGCCTGCGCGGTCCTGTCCATCATCGAGTCCACGTCGGTTGGCCGCGCAATTGCCGAACGCACCGGCCAACCGCTGGAGCTCTCGACCGAGTTCATCGGGCAGGGACTGGCCAACCTCAGCGCTGGCTTCTTTGGAGGGTATCCGGTGTCCGGCAGCCTCAGCCGCTCTGTACTCAACGAGAAAGAAGGTGCCCAGACCCGACTCGCGGGGGTTCTCTCTGGCGCCATGGTCCTAGGAACGCTCCCGGCCCTGGCTCTCTTCATCAACCACACGCCCATCCCTGCTCTGGCGGGCCTGCTCTTCATCGTGGCTTGGGACCTGATCGACCTGCCGAACATCCGTGCTCTGGTCGCGAGGGGCTGGCGCCAGGCCCTTCCCTTTGGGGTGACCGTCCTGGCGACCTGGACCCTAGCCCTGGACCAGGCGATCTACTTGGGCGTGGCCGTAGGCTGGGTGGTCGGGCGGATCCCCTCTACTGAGGCCCCCTAGCGCGTCCCTCCATCGCAGGGTGGGCCCCACAAACCCACATCCTCCGCCTGCGCCTGCTGCTCGATGGCCAAGAACGTGGTCTCGAAGCTCGTATTGGGCGCAATGAAGAGGGTCCGGGCGAAGCCGTCTTCGACGAGATGCTGGTTGAGGAAGAAGGAGTCCGAGGCCCGGAACAGGAAGGCCAACCAGCGGCCGAAGTGGTCACGGCACTCCGCGTCGAAGGTCAGAACCCCCTCTTCGCCCTGAAGTTGTTCGACGCTCTCGTTCCACGCGACAAGGCCGTAGCACTCGCTGCTCTTGTGGTCGCTGTGGTCGATCTCCGGGGTGTCGATGTTGAGCAGACGGACCCGTTCGGTTGCGCCCGCGCTCGTTCCGTCCAGGATCTCGACGTCGACGGTGTCCCCATCCACGAAGTCCCCGACTTGCACACGGGTCTGTGCGTGGCAGGGGTCGTCACCAGCCGGCAGGGCAGAGGACCCGCCCGAGGAGGTACCACCGTCACAGCCCATCAAGAAGAAGGCTGCGGCCCCGGCGCCGCCTACCAGCGCTCTCTGCAAGCCCTTAGTTGCCAGCACAGCCGTAACTCGCGTTCACATTGGGATTGAAGTCTTCGCAGTCCCAACCCGCCGCCGAATAGGGCGACTGATAGGCACCCGGCTGCCAGTACTCATAGGAGCCGTCCCCGTCTCGGTCCCAGTCGCCGGCCGCAGGACCGCCGTAGGCTCCGATGTCAGCCTGGCCGCCATCGGGATCGTCATAGGAGGACCCGACGGCCCCCTCGTCGATGCCGTCCGTCGAGGGGGTCGAGCTGCCGGGACTGAGGTGCAGATTGGAGCCCTCGGGGCCGGTTAGCGCGGGGTCCACGAAACCACCGGTAAAGAGGAAATTCCCGTTGGTTCCATTGACCCAGTCAAAGGGATTCGTTGCACTCGAAGGGGAAACTGGAGCGTAGTCGAGTCCGGAGTAGCTCGCCCAAGTCGAGGAGACCGAGCTGTCGCCCTGGCTGTAGACGTCGAAACCAGAGCCGAAGGTTGTGGTGGTGTTGTCGGAGAGCAGGCAGTGGTCCATGCTGACCTCTGCATCATAGGCAATCTCCAGACCCCCGCCATTGGCAAAGGTGTCGTTCAGGGTCACAGTCGCAAAGCTGATGTCCAGTTGGCTCGTCCCGTAGTCTGGATCTCCGCTAGTCCTCTTGCCCACGGAAATGGCGGCGCCTCCGCTGGCGGCGGCGTTCTCGTGAAAGATGACATTGGACAGCGACGCTTGGCCACCGCGGACGAGCAGCCCTCCCCCTTCCAACACCGCAGCGTTCCGCAAGAACTGGGTATGACTCGCGTCGATCTGGCAGGCGCTGCCGACGGCCACACCTCCGCCACCGGTCAGGCCCGTTCCCAAGGGATAGCTCTGCTGGTTCCAATAAAAAGTCGACTGGGTGATGTCGAGGACCGAGTCGTTCGCCCCGATCGTGCCGTCCTCGCACGCCAGTCCACCTCCGGCACTGCCGGCGTAGTTGGTGTCGAAGACGCCCTGCTCCACCGTCAGGTCACTTTCCCCGGTGACGAAGATCCCTCCACCGTGTTGGGTGGCGAAGCAGCCCGTGAGGTAGAGGTCAGTCGCCGTGAGATCGGTGTCGTAGAGGAAGATGCCTCCGCCGCGATACTGGCCAACCGCTTGGGTGATGACGACCTGGTCGATCACGATCGTCGCCGCTCGACCGGCGATCGCGCCACCAAAGGACGCGTTGCAGCTGGATAGGGCAACCTTCCGGAACGTCGCGCCACTCTGGCCCACCAAGACGCAGCCCCCC
Organism: uncultured Rickettsiales bacterium; assembly: GCA_964596025.1. GTDB lineage: Bacteria > Myxococcota_A > UBA796 > UBA9615 > UBA9615 > CAZQTQ01. Next base: position 2,826 of record CAZQTQ010000065.1, on the reverse strand, counting down.
AGATTGCTACTGAGAGACGGGTCGGTCGGGTCCTCGGCATCGACGACCCCTCCGTTATGAATGGTGAGGCCCTGGATCAGGGTCGCTGTCGTGCTGCCCGCGGTGATCGTCAAGAGGCGATCCGACAGGGTGGTGTTGCTGAGGAATGTGAGATAGCGGCCCTCCGTGCCCACGAGCTGGACGTCGTGGGACGGCAGGGTCAAGAACTCGTTGTAGTTGCCGGGCTCGATGCAGACGGTGTCACCAGCCGAAGAAGCAAGCAGGGCAGCTCCTACGGTGCTGTGGTCGGTAGGCACCGTGCTGTCGCAGCTCAGGCACTGATCGTCGACGGCCCCGCTGCAGTCGTTGTCGATGGAGTCGCCGCACAAGTCGGCGGCCCAGGGGCTTAGCGCAGTACTGGTGTCGTCACAGTCCCCCTCGCATTCCGCGCTTCCATCGCCGTCGGCGTCGTCGGTCTCGTCGGTGCTCGAGTCGCAGTCGTCATCCACCCCGCCATTGCAGAGATCGGTCGCACCGGGATGGATGGTTCCAACGCTGTCGTCGCAGTCGTCTCCGCCCAGCACTCCCGTCCAGCCGGCGACCGGGTTGCTGCAGAGGACGTAGCCGTCGACGTCCGTGTCGGCTTCCGTCGTGGCGAGATCGCCTTCGCAGTCGCTGTCGACGCCATCGCAGAACTCTGTGGCGTTGGGGTGAATGTCCCCGTCGCTGTTGTTGCAGTCGATGGGAATCGAACACGTCGTGTAGGTGTCGCCATCCCCATCGTAGGGGGTAGAGGCAGCACCGTCGGGGAGGCCGTCGCTGTCCCAGTCGTAGGGGCTGTCGTCGCAGTCCCCCTCACAGATCCTGTACCCGTCGTTGTCGTCGTCCGCTTCATCCGCCGGAACCTGCGTATCGCAGTTGTTGTCGACGCCGTCACAGTCCTCCGGGTGGCCGGGGTAGACGTTGGGATTGCCCTCCTCGCAATCGGCTTGCGGGGTGCAGGAGGTGTAGCCATCGGAGTCCGGATCTGCCGGGGTGAAGGGGTAGCCGTCGGCAATTCCATCGGGCGTTCCAGCGGGGCCGGTGTTGTCGGCCGCGGTGTCGTCGCAGTCCCCCGCTGTCTCGGAGTAGCCGTCTCCATCGTCGTCGTAGTTGACCGTGCCCTCGTCGATGATCAGGTCGCAGTCGTCGTCGACCCCATTCGCCGACTCCTCCGCTCCGGTGTACACGGAGTCGTTGGCGTCGTCGCAGTCGGACGTGTCGGGGTCACCATCGCCGTCGTCGTCGTCGTCCACGCAGTCGACCAGGGTGTCGCCATCGGTATCGGGGAAGCCCTCATCTGCTACCCCATCGCAGTTGTTGTCAGCGCCGTCACAGCTCTCGATAGCTGCCAAATTGGTATCGAAGCTGTCGTCGTCGCAGTCGGTAGCGTCACTGACAAAACCCAAAGGCTGCGTACAAGCAGTGAGGGAGACGCCTATGGCTCCGTAGGTATCACCGTCAGAGTCTTCGTACCAGGACCCGGCATCGACGGCCCCGCCGTCATCGGTCTCGCCGTTGCAGTCGTTGTCGACGTCGTCTCCGCAGACCTCATCGGCTGCAGGGTGAACCAAGGCATTCGTATCGTCGCAGTCGTCGACCTCGGCAACGTAGGTATCGCCATCGTCATCGTTGTGGGTCACGCCATCGCAGTCGTTGTCCAGTCCGTCACTGAGTAGCTCGACCATGCCGGGGTTGACCGCTGGGTTGGTGTCGTTGCAGTCGTACACCTCCTCGCCAGCAAGTTCCTCATTGCCCGGATAAGTATCGCCGTCGGCGTCGATCCCATCGCTCCCATCGCAGTTGGTGTCCCCTCCCTCGTCGTAGGGGTCATCAACACCTGGATGAACGCCTGCATCGGCATCATCGCAGTCGTCGCCGCCGGATTCTTCCGAGCTCGAGCCATCCCCGTCGGCGTCGACCCCGTCCACTCCGTCGCAGTTGCTGTCGATTTCGTCCCCCTGGAGGTCTTCGGCCCCGGGGTGAATCGATTCCGAAAAGTCGTCGCAGTCGAACCAGGGCTCCCCCGCCACCTCCTCATTACTGGGGTAGCCGTCTTCGTCCCAATCCTCACCGTCGCCACCGTCGCAGTTCGAATCGACGCCGTCGCCGTAGGGGTCTTCCAATTGGTAGGAGACGAGGGGGTCAGCGTCATCGCAGTCGAATCCCCCGCTCTCGACCGAGGCATCCCCGTCGCCGTCTTGGTCAACGCCGTCGTTGTTGTCGCAGTTGTGATCCACCCCATCGCCTACGACATCGGGAGCTCCCGGGTAGATGGTGGCATTGGCGTCGTTGCAGTCCTGGAGGTGAGCATATTCCTCGCTGTCGGCTACGTTGCTCGGAAAGCCGTCACCGTCTGTATCGACACCGTCGGCGCCATCACAGTCTTGGTCGATCTCATCGCCAAACGCATCAGGTGCACCCGGGTAGATGCTCGCCTCGGCCGGCGCGCAGTCTGCCCCGTCCTCGATGCCGTCCTCGTCGAAGTCGTAGCGGGTCTCCGTAGTACCGACCGCGCAAGAGCTCGACAGAAGCGTTCCGACAGCAAGGACAACAGAGGACCATCTCGGGGGGGAAACTCGGGTACCCATGGTCGGGCTAGACTAGCTGAGGCGACGCCAGCGGGGACAGGCAGCCTGGGTCCCGCATGGAGGCCTCACCGTGATCGATACGCGGCTGCCGCTACGCACCCTGAAAGGACGGGTTCTTCTCTCGGTCCGGGTCCAGCCGAGGGCTGCGCAGACGGAGGTTTCCGGCATCGAAGATGGGCGCCTCCGGATCCGAGTTCGGGCCGCACCGGTCGATGGC
>CAZQTQ010000064.1:0-14564 GCA_964596025.1 uncultured Rickettsiales bacterium | reverse complement strand
GCCCCCGCCGGAAGCAGTGCAGCGAGGCACACGGGACGCCCTGATCGACGCCATCCTGGCGGTTCTGTGGGCCGGGGACGTCCTGTGGGTCCTCGATGATGTCGACGCCATCCTGAACCACCCGGCAGCCGGAAGCTTCCCACAAGACCCCGACCTTGCCACCCTCCTGAGCGCCGCCGACGGCGGAGCACTGGCAGGTACGGGCGGGGCAATTCTATTGACTTCGCGCCGGAGCGTAGGTGGCATCAGTGCACCGGTGCGTCCCCTGCCTCCGCTCGGAGCCGCGGAAGGTGCTCTGTGCGCCGGACGAGAGGGGTGGGACCTACCCCGTGCCTGGCTGCGACGTCCCGGAGCCCTGGACTTGCTCAAGCGTCTGCCGCAAGCAATCGCTGCGGGCGAGGACCCCGGCCGGTTCCCCACCGCGGCAGTGACAGCCCTTCGGGAAACCGACCTCTCGGACGAGGGCGCAGAAGCGCTCCTTGCCGTCGCTATCGCTCAGCGACCCTGTCCAATCGAAGCTCTGGCTGAGGCGAGCGGCCTCTCCCAATCCACACTTCAGAGCAACCTGAAACGACTGGAGAACTGGGGCGTGGTTCGGGCGGACAGCGAAGGCTACGCCTGCGCCCGCTCCGTCGCCGAGAGCGCTGTCGCGGTCTTGGGCGAGACCCTCGGCGGAACGACTCCCCGCTCCCTCCGCCAGCGACTCGCCGGCTACTACCTTTGCCAGGACACGAACCTCGGCTACGGCTGGACCTCCATCAGCCCAGCCCGCCTGAGCCGCCTCGGACTCCGCTACGCGGCCCGGGCCAACGACGGGCGCATGGCGGTCCAAGGGCTGCTCCACGGGGGCGCAGCCGCGCGACTGGAAGACTTCCAAGCCTGGCGTGCTCTACGCAACGACCTCGGCGTCGCGCTGGCGGCGGACACCTCAGAACTGGAACTGGAGGACCGACTCCAGGCCCGCTACGCCCTGGCACGCGCCGCCGAACAATTGGGTGACGGGGAACAAAGTGTTCGGGAGTACCGTCGGGTCTTAGAGGAGGCGAACCAAGTCGCTGCTCCTCCGATGCTGCGCGACATCCACAGCCGAGTAGGTCGCCATCTGCTGTTGGCCGGCCGCCTCGATGCCGCGGAGCACCACCTCCGCGCCGCCCTGCTGGCGGCCAAGGCCGAAGGCCACCGGTTGGCCCAGTGCGACCTGCAGAACAGCCTTGCGGGAATTTGCCTTCAGCAAGGGGAACTCGACGTCGCACGGCGCCACTACCAGGCCTCGTTGGAGGCGGCCGAGCAGGAGGGCGATGCGCGGAGAGCCGCCAGCCGCCGTGCGGGACTGGGAGGAGTTCTCCTCTACGAAGGCCGACTGCGGGATGCAGAACAGTTGATGCTGCAGGCCGCAGACGACGGGAGGAAGGCTGGGGACTCGGGCGGGGTCAGTCAGCGGCTGCTGAACATTGCGCTCATTCGTTCCCAGCGGGGCGACACCCGTGGCGCCCAGTGCGCCCTGGTAGAGGTCCTAGCCGAAGCCGCCCTCGACGATCCCAGGCTGCGGGGCCGGTTTTACGGATTTCGGGCCAACCTGCGACGACTGGGAGGCAACCTGGACGGAGCCGAACAGGACCTCGAGCGAGCCGCGGCAAGCGCGGCCGAGGGGGGGGACCGCGAGGCCGTGAGCGAACTCGAGTCGGCGACAGGCCACCTGTGCCGGACGCGAGGGGACTTCGAGGAAGCCGTCGAGGCTTTCCAACGGTCGCTGGAGGCCCTGGCGCCGGGGCGTGACACAGCCGTCCAGGCAGCACGCCAGATCAATGCTTGCAACGCCACTGTCTGGGCTTCGGCTGCGACATGGCTCGCGTCAGGACAAGGCACAGTGGTCGCGGTAGAAGCCGCAGCCGAAGCCCACCAGGCTCTACAGAGCATCCCCGAAGGCCCCTACTTCCCGCGCTTCCTCTCTGCCTCCATGCAGGTCACGGAAGCTCAGCTTTTGGCCGCCACCCTCCAGCACACGCCGCCGGTGGGGCTGCTGCGCTCGCTCGAGCGCCTGCTCGCCGTCGCCGAATCGAACCCTGAACGCCACCCCTCCGGTGAGCCGGCCCTCCGCGTTCTGGAGGCCTGGGGCCTTTGGCTCTGTGGTCAGGATGAACCGGCACGGGCCGCCGCGAAGCGAGCTGCCTCCGACGCCACGATCGCCGGCCTCTCCACGGTCCAGGGGCGCGCCCAGGTGTTCGTCGGAAAACGTGCCCAGGCCTGGAACGGGCAAGCCCGGCTGCTGAGCCAGCTACTCCAAGATCGCGAGTCCGAGTAGCAAGAGAGCGGGGTCGGCGGCGAACCGCCCAAGTCAGTTGCGCCCGGAGCGGGGATTCCGGAACAACCGCAGTACGTCGTTTCGCACCTCCGGCAGGGTGAAGGCTATGACGATGTCCTCCTCGAGGATCTCGTCGGTCCCCCTGGGTACAAAGACCTTGGGGCCCCGCACGACACAGCCGATACGAGACCCCTCAGGGAAGTCCACATACATCAGCGTTCGCCCCAAGATGCGGGCCTCAGGCGGGACGTGGATCTCGAGGATCTCTCCCTTGCCGTCCTCCACCTGCACCACCCGGTTGACGTTGAACGAGCGAACGTGGGCCAAGATGTAGTTCGCCGCACTCCGGCGCGGAGAAACGGCGACGTCAATTCCCACATCGCGGGCCGCCTGCATGTAGTCGCCCCGATGAATGAGCGCGATGGTCCGGCGCACGTGGAGGCCCTTGGCCAACAAGGACGCCATGATGTTGACCTCGTCCCGTCGGGTCAGGGCCAAGAAGGCATCGCAGGTGCCGACCCCCTCCTCGATGAGGAGGCCGCGGTTGGTGCCGTCGCCATGAAGGATGAGAGCCTCCTTCAGCTCGGATGCCAGCTGCCGACAGCGCGCCTTGTCCTTCTCAACGACGACGGTCTGGATTTCGTCCGCCTCGAGCCGGCGGGCCAGCTCCAAGCCGATCTCTCCTCCCCCTACGATCAACACGCGTCGCGCCTGCTGCGTCCGTGTCATCCCAAACATCGTCTCCAGCCGCGGGATCACGTCGATATCGCCAATGAGCCAGATGTGATCGCCGATGAGGACCGTGTCTCCACCGTGGGGAATCAAGAGCCGCCCCTCGCGATAGATTGCAGCAATCAGGCCCCCCGGCGGCATCGGGACCTCACGCAGCTGTTTTCCGAGGAAGCGGGTCTTTTCCGCGACCGGCAGATCGATGACCTCGACCCGGTTGTCAGCGAGGTTTTCGGCCTCGATGACGCCGAAGCTGCGGATGAGGCGGTGGAGCTCCATCGCAGCGAGGACCTGCGGGTTGATAAGGAGGTCGATTCCGACGACGTGGTGCGCGACGCCCCCCTCCTCGGCGTAGTAGGCACGATTGGCTACCCGGGCGATGACCTCCTTGGCCCCCAGCTGCTTGGCGCACAGCGCGGCGAGCATGTTGACCTCGTCGCTCGACGTCACTGAGACCACCAGATCGGCGTTGTGGGCCTGGGCCTCTCGCAGCACCTTGATCGTCGCGCCCTCGCCCTGAAGGGTCTGAAGGTCGGCATGTTCGCTGGCCAACTCCAGGCGCTCGCCCGAGGTATCGACGGCACGAACATGGTGACCATCTTGACTCAGGGTCCTGGCGAGGTGGCTGCCCACCTCGCCCATGCCGATGATGAGGATCTGCACTCTAGTCCTGCCCTTGCTCGCGATCTCGCTTGGCCTTCTCCTGAGCCGCGATGTGGGCCTCGAATTCGGCGGCGGTCATCTTGCTGATCGCCTCGACCTCCCTGTCCGTCGCATCGGCGATCTCGGAGTCGGTGGAGTTGGCGCGAGTCTTTCGATACGTCACTTGCTTCTCGTCTCGGCGATCCTCCTGGGCGGCGGTCATCGTCAACGGCACGTGCAGCTCGCCCCGGGCCCCGTCGGGGTCGCTCGCAGCAAAGACCACCTCACCGTCAAAGGCCTCCTTCAGACGAACCGCCTCCACGCGAATGCGCCCCCGGCGATCGATGGAGATCCCAGGCGGTCCCGCGGTGATGGACCAGGTCAGCTCGTCGTCGTCCGGATCGATGGCGTCCAGCTTCACTCCGTTGAGACCCCGGAGGTACTTCACGTTGGTGACCACCTCGGGCGAGGAGTTGAGGATGCGAATCGGATCGGCCTTCTTGCTGAAGCTCAGGCCCGTCTCGTCCGAGGCTGTCGCCACGACATGGACCCGGTCCCCCTTCTGATAGCGGCCAGTCTTTGGGTCCAGCCGCCCCCGAGTGACCCCACTGACTCGGTGATCATTGATGAACCAGGTGTAGTCGATGTCCGCGAAGCGACTCGAACCCGCGCTCAGCTCGGCGCGGGCCTCCAGGCTGTCGGTCACCCGCACCTCTTTGGGGCCAAAGCTCAGACTCGTGATCATCGGGCCCTTGGGAATGGCGCCGGCTCGCGAAGCGCCGATGGCCTCGTCACGGGCCTTCTGGGCCGCGGCTACGTCCACTTCCGCGTTGCCGTCTCGGTGTTGTACAAGCTCGTCCTTTTTCTCGAACTCAGTGGGGATGAGGTCGCAGCCCACCCCAACAGCAGAAGCCACCAGTAGGAAGGACAGAGCAAGGGCGATGCGGCAGCAGGACATGGGCTTCCTCAGTATCGGGAGGGACCCATTCTAGGGTACGCGCCGCCTCAGGGCGTGCCAGCCAAGCGTCGGGCTACCCGGGCCACGCGCGGGTCGGAGTCCACCTGCAGGCGGCTCAACGCCCCACGGAAGCTCGCCGCACCCGGCTCGATCCGCCCCATCGACCGCAGCGCGTGGAGCCGCACCTCGGGCGAAGAGTCGTCCAAGACAGCCCGCAACCCGTCGATCGCCGCCGCGACTTCGAGCCACCCGAGGCTTCGTGCCGCCATGGCACGGACACCCTCGGCCGAGTCGCCCAGCGCATGCATTAGGGCTTGGGTGCTGCCGGCCAGGTCCCCCCCGTCGCCACGCCAGCCCAAGGACCGGGCCGCTTCCTCGCGCACCTCCGACGACGGATCCGCAAGACCCAAGAGGAGTCCTTCCCGCGCCGAGTGTGCCCCGCCCCGCCGCAGGGCGGCGCACAGGGCGGCCCGAACCGGGGCTCGCTCTTCGCTCCGGAGGAGCTGGACGGCCAATGCGTCGAAGGGGCCTCCGGTCATCGGCAGGGCCCGCACCAACGCCAGGCGCACGGCCTCCTCGTCCTCGGCGGCGACCAGGCGGTGGGCGATGGGCAAGACCGCCCCTGGATCTTCGAAGGCCACACCGACAAAGCGCAGCCCACCGGCCCGATTCCGCATCGGCTCGGCGGCGGCGATCGCCTCCCACAGGGGCTCAGCCCCCGGGGCGGGACGCTCGAACACCTGCTCCAAGCCGGGAGCGGCGGAGGGGAGATCGCTGTCCGCCCAGGCTGTCCCGAGCAAACAAACCGAGAAGGCCGTCCACAGGGCAACATTTCGAAGCACGGTCATCGTCGGCTCCCTTCGCAGACACTCCGACCACTGCAGTCTGAGTCCTCGCAGTCACTGGCGCCATCCCCGTCGTTGTCTACACCGTCGGTGCAGATGCCCTCGGGCAAGAGATGGGCCGCCACTTCCCACCAGCGAGTTGACGGTGTTCGTTGCACATTGGAGCCACAGTGCACTTCGCCGAGGCCCAGGTGGTAGACGTACCAGTCATCGAGGAACTGGTACTCCAGTTCGGCCGGGTAGTTGTCCTTGACCCACTGAATCATGAAGTCATCGTCTTGGCCTTCGGCGTTCGAGCTGTTGCGCGTAAAGGGGTCGGCAAGGAAGACGTGGTTGCCGCCCGAGTCGTCGTTGGCGACGATCAGGTTGGCCATCCCCGGGATCAAGGCGGCCACCCAGGCACCGCAACCTTGCGGCTCCTCAAACAGGCTCGGCATCATGAGGATGTCCTCATCGTCCAGATTCAGCTCCTCTTTGAACTGCACCAGCTGCGGATCAAGGATGTCTTCCTGAATCTCGTCATTGAGGGCCCGTACGGCGTTCGAATTCACGAGGTCTCCCACCGTGTTGAGACCGTATGCGCTGGCATAGCGGGGCAGTGGAAGGCTCTGATCTGCGGCTTCCAGGATCTCCCAGGCCAGCCGGGTATCACTGAAGACGAAACGGTAGCCCTTGGGTGCGGTGGCGTCGGGCAAGAAGCTCGTGTACTCGTCGATGTGTCCCACACACAGCCAGGTGGTGTCGACGATAAAGGGCTTCTGCAGGGCCTGGTCAGCAAAGAAGTCGGTCAACTCGGGATCGGGCGCGTAGCCAGTGGCTCCGCCGTAGTACACCCGACCAAAGGGGTAGTTCACCCCGTCCACCGTCACCGGCGGGCTCGCTTCGAGGTTGCCGAAGTAGTCGAGCGAATTGACCGTCTGCGGGTTGGGGTCACCCCAGGTGCGAACCACGACGTTGGGGCCCTCCAGTTCATCTTCGGCGTAGCTGTCGATGCCGCGGTCGCGGATGGAGTCGATGACAACGTCGACCCGCTGCTCCGCCGCCTGAAGCCAGGCGAACTCGAACTCGTCCTGAATCCAAGGATCACCCCCGTAGGAAGGACCCGGCACGGCGGTGAATTGGTCGTCGAGGATCGCTTCGTAGCCTTCGGCCATCGCCTGGTTGTTCAGGACCCCACCCTCATCGAGGTCGACAATCCACACCGCCTCCGAGGGTTGAAGGTGGTGGTTCATGATCAGCGGAGCTGCCGTCATGTAGAGCGGAGCTGAAGCCAGCACCTCGCCCTGCAGGTTCTCCAGCTGCAAGGTCAAGAGGGCCTGGTCCAAGAACGACTCGAACTCAATCTGAAGGAGCTGCTCGTCGTCCCGGGCGGCGAGTGTCTTCGTCTCGATTCGACCACCGATCACCTTGCCGAGGAGCACGCGGCCGTCACTCCACACCCGCACGTCGCCTACGTCACCGCTGAGCAGCAGCCTCAACCTCCGGTTGTCGCGGAGTTGGCCGAAGGTCTCGACGGGGATGCGCACCGTAGCGAAGTCGTCTTCCCCCTCCACCGCCTCCGAGGTGAAGCTCGAGGAGTCCTCGCCCTGGACCCCCTCATCCCAGTCGACGGTGCCGTTCTGGTTGTCGTCGTCGATGTTCGGCACGACGGCCAGGCCCGGTGCCAGAGTCCCCGCCCCTTCTTCGTAGGCATCAGGCAATACAAAGCCGACGACAGGGGGAGCGCACGCGCTCAAAACGGCACCAAGAAGCAAGGCAAGTAAGAGGGACTGAAAGCGCTCGAACACGGGGCCTCCCTTCGAGACTGTCGCCGAGTATAAGGGCCATTCGGCCAATTTCAGCGGGAAAGATCTGCCTGATCAGGCGCTCCAGTAGTGAAGCTTCAGGCAGAAGACTGAGCCCCCGGACTTCAGGAACTCGCCGGTATCGACCGGAACGACGGCAAAACCGCGTTCCTCCAAGGCGGCCGCCGTCGCCTCACATCGCCTCTCGAGGACGACATGCTTCCCGTCGGGGCAGTGGCCATTGCACGCGAACCGCATCGCCTCACTCTCCTCCACCTCGATGGCCTCCGGAAAGAGCTGACGGAGCAACTCCTGGCCAGCCGGAGCGAAAGCACCGGGGTAGAAGACCGCGCACCGGTCATTCACGACTGAGAAGCAGGTGTCCAGGTGGTAGAAGCGCGGGTCCACAAGCTCCAACAGAACGACAGGGACTCCGGTCCAGGCCGTGATCACCTCGTAGGCCTGAGGCACAGACCGGGGACCCCAGCCCCCGAAGAGCAGGGCGCGGCTCGGATGCCAGATTGCGTCGCCGGTCCCCTCGAATCGGGCCACGTTGAAGGGATTCAGCGTCAGGACTTCGATGCCCCGGCGCTCCAGTTCGCCCACGGCCGGCGCGACTTCAGCCTGGCGGCGGGCTGAAGCCATGATGGCGGCAACCGCCATGGGGGCATCGCCGGCCACGGCTGGCGGAAGGGGCAAGGCGACGTTGGCACAGAAGACCTGGTCGGGGAGCAGGGGACGGGCATCCCAGATCTCGACCTCCACCGCCAGCCTTCGGTAGGCCTCCACCAAGTCGCGCCACTGCCGGCGGGCCTCAAAGCGGTTCACCTTGCCGATCTGCCCCTCCATGTGGGGGTTCAGAACGACCTCGGCGTCATAGAAGTCCGGCCGGACAAAGGCGACCGTGTCGGGGAGAGGGAGAGGCGGAAGGTCCTGGAGGGAGCCCGGAAGTGCGGACCGCGCAGAGATCAGCGATGCCACCGACATCGAGCCTCTGTCCTCGTTACTGAACGAGCAAGGGGTAGGTGATCTGCTTGGTCGAACCGTCAAACGGCGGAAACTTCAAGCCGTTCACTTCCTTGCTGATGCACATGTCGAGCGAGGTCCCGGAGAAGCGGGCGGTTGCCATCCGCGCGCGGGAGACCTTGCCTGAGGGAGAGACGCTGAACTTCAGGTAGAGCTTCCCCGACACGTCGGCGCCGCGAGTCTGCTCGGCGCGAATGCACCGGGCGATGGCTGCGTTGTTGTTGATGATGGTGTCGATGACGAAGCGGTTGGGCCCTGAAGATCCCGAGCTTGAGCTCGACGACTTCGTGGGGCTGGACGTGTCTCGCACCGATGCCCGGGACGGCCCAGCCGGGCTGCTGGATTGGCGGCTCCGCGAACTCGAAGTGCTGCTTCTCGAGGCCTCGGTCTGGCGCGCCTTGGCAATCCTGTCGCTTGAGTCTTGGGTGGAGCGGGATGCGGAGCGGGGCCCCATGCTCTCGCGCGACGAGCGTCGACGTTCGTCGCTGGTCTTGGGGGCCTCCGTGCTGACATCGAGCTTCTGATCGTTGGAGCGAAGCGCCGCGAGGAGGGAGCCGCCATTGTTGCCAGAAGAGGTACGGCCGCGGGACGAAGTGTTCGATTTGCCGCCCCCTGAGTCGTACTTGCGCAACGAAGCCACCTCGTCGTCGCTCAGGCTGCCCCCCGTCGTACCGGCGCTATCGAGAGCCGCTTCGTCCAAGGCAGCGACGCCGGCGTCGAGCGGGTCCATCTCAACCTCGCCTCCGCCTTCGATCGCCGCCCCATCCATCGGGGCGGGTCCATCGCCCCTGGCGGACTCGGCGACGGTACCCGTCGCGGCCGTCGTGGCCACCGAAGCCGCCGCCGAAACAGACGACACCCCGGGGCTCCGAGCCGAGGGAGCGCGGGACGAGGAGCCGGGATTTACGGCCATCCCCACCGCTCCAGCCACCAAGCCCAAGACTACCGAGAGACCAAGCGCAATCGGCGCCATCGCCGGTGTTCGTCCCCTCCGACAGAGTCCGGGAATCAGCAGCGCACCCGCCGTGCCAAGCCCGGCAAGAGCGAAGCCGACGCCCCGAAGCACCATCGAGGGCGCAAACAGCGCGAGTCCAAGGCCGACAAAGCCAAAAGCTCCAAGACCACCAACTTGCCCGAGGAGGGCTTCCGCCGAAGCCGGCTCGGCCGGTCTTGGGGCTGGTCGGCCCGGCGAGGTGATTGCGGAGGACTCTGACGAACCCGTCGGCCCGACGGGACTGGGCGGGCGGCCGGGGTCAGTAGGTGTCGCGTACTCGTCGGCCAACGGACGTCCCATAGCCGGTGGGTAGTCCATCTTGACCGTCGCGTCATCCCCTGTGGACGGGACCGCATCGGTACCCGTGGCCAGGGCCTGCGCGCTGATCGGCTTGCCCGAGTAGACCTTCGTCGTGGGGCCACTGCTCTTGGGAATCCCTGTGGGCGGCAAAACCGGCGTTGGAATCGACGAGGTGGAGCCACGCCGCTGGCTGGGTAGGGGCGCGATGGGGGTCGGATCCGTGGCCCGGGTGTCGTCTTCGGGAGGAATGGCCGGGCTGATGTCCATCGGCCGGTGAATCGGCGGGGGCGCGATGACCCCCGGCACCTGGATGGCCCGCAGCTCCGAGGTCAAGCTGCCGATGCTAGGCGAGCCCAGCCCGGCCTTCCTGGCGGCCTTGTCGAGTTCGGGCACCGACTTGATGACCGTGCTGCTCGATTCAGCCTTGGCAGAGGGGATCTCCGCGGACACCGGCTTGTAGGTGTAGGCCGTGTCCACACCGGGGGTCTTGCCATCCTTGTAGATGATGATCTTGTTGCCGCACTTCTTGCACGTCGCCCGATTGACAGCCTTTACCAGCTTGTCATCGGAAATGCGGTAGACCGCACTGCACTTGTCGCAGACGACCCTCATAACGTCCCGGTCTGAGTGGCGGCGGCACCGGCTTGGCACCAGACACTTCCCCCTCGGCTAGAGGAAGGCTCGGGGGTTCTACCCTTCCTACCGGCCGAGAGTCAAACAACTCCTGGCGCCCCCCCACGGAGCGCCCAATCGCAGCCGGCGGCAGCAGGACTGAGGGGCTGCTAGGCTTGCGCGGTGTCGCACGCTGGGGCCAAGCCGCGCAAGTTCATCGCCGTCGCGGGGAACATCGGGGTTGGGAAGACCACCCTCGTCGACTTCCTCTGCCAGACCTACGGCTTCCGCCCCTTTGTCGAGCCCAACCTCCTCAATCCGTACTTGGAGGACTTCTACCTCGACATGAAGCAATGGGGTTTTCATTCCCAGGTCAGCTTCCTGAGCCACAAATTCCGGCTCCACATGGACCTGATGGCCGAGCCGTCGACGGTTGTCCAGGACCGCACGATTTACGAAGACGCCGAGATCTTCGCCCGCCACCTCTTCAACCGGAAGATGATGAGCGAACGAGACTTCAAGACCTACTGCGACCTCTATTCGGCGATGAAGCGGGCTCTGGCTCCGCCGGACCTTCTGATCGTCCTGCGATGCTCGATACGGGCTATCCGCCGACGAATAAAGCAGCGAGGTCGGCCCAGCGAGCAAGACATCCCCCTGGCCTACCTCAAGCAGCTCAACGTCCTCTACGAAGCGTGGTTTGCCCGCTACGACCTCTCGCCCGTCGTCGAGGTCGACACCGAACGGCTGGACTACATCGGCGACTTCGTCCACCGGCTCGAGGTCCAGAACGCCCTGGAGCGCTTCATCTCATGAGGTCCCACGGACTTGGGCTGGCGATCTTCCTGGTCGCTGCAGCCTGCACCGCCTGCGCCAAAGGCGGTCCTCCCCCCTCTGTGCCCACCCAGGACGGCAGCGGCGAGCCCCCCCTGCATCGCCTTCTCCACCTGACGGGGCGGGCCCTAAGCCCAAGTTTGGGTACTGCCGGCGAGGCCCGCTACACCCTCCCCCTGAGTTACCCCGTCGTCGATGCAGCGCTCGAACGCCCCCTTGCCCTCCCGCCCTTCGCCGCCGCCTTGGATGCCGCTCTGGACCGAGCCACCGGTCCGGCCGAGCTGATGGCGGCCCTGCGACCGATCAGCCCCACTGGAGCGACCCGAGCCCTCCCACCGACCCTCGCCAGCTGGGCCGAAGACGGACCGTCCGAGCTCGCCGCACTCGCCTCCCCTCTCGCCCTTCCCACCGAAATCTTGAAAAGCGAACGAGGCAGGACGCTGACCGCCCACCTCCCCGCCGAGCTTCTGGAGCTGCTGACCACCCTCCTCACCACAATGGAGGCGATTGAGGGCGAAGAATGGGACCTCCGGGGGGGCAGCATTCGCCGTCCTGACCGCGCGGCCGAGGAGTTCTTCCTCGACCCCATGGCCGGCAGCTACCGCTTCCGAACCCATCCAATCGGCGTCCAGATGGAGTTCCTGAACGAAGGAGCGGCCATCAACCACCAGGCCATCAGCGCCGCGGCCCACCGACTCTTGACCCAGGTGGAGGCCCTGCTTCCTGCCTTGCAGAGCGTGGCCGAGACTCTTCCTGAAGACGAAGGGCCGCTGCTCCAGCTTCAGACCGGGCTGGGCGCGGTTATCGTGGCGAGCCGCGGGCCGGATCTCCACGCCGGCGACGCCTTCCTCCTCATCGATCCCGGCGGAAAGGACGAGTGGACCAACAACGCCGGCGGCAACCTCGGCGTCCCGGCACAGCTGGCGCTGGCGATCGACCTATCGGGCGATGATCTCTACCGAGCCTCCCGCCCACACACCCAGGGCGCAGGCTTCATGGGGCTGGGGATCCTCGTGGATGCCGGCAAGGGACGCGATGACTACCTCGGAACCAGCCACGCACAAGGAGCGGGTTTTCTCGGCATGGGCATCCTATGGGACCAAGGGGGCGACGACGCCTACCAGTGCGAAGCCTTTGGGCAGGGGGCTGGAACTTTCGGCCTCGGCATGCTCTTGGACGAAGGAGGGGATGACCGCTGGCTTTGTGCCGCCCGCTGCCAGGGCTTTGGCTCGACCCTCGGCCTCGGCGCTCTGATCGACACCGGCGGCTCGGACCGCCGGCGCCTCGGGGTCACCGGCGCAGGACCCAGAGACCCGGACGCTGGAGGCGGCCAGGGCGCTTCGTGGGGTACGCGCCCCTTCCCCTGGGCCCACGATGTGTCCCTTCACGGCGGGGTCGGCCTCCTCTACGACCGAAGCGGGGACGACACCTACTACGCCCGCTCCGACGCGCAGGGGGCGGCCAGCTTCCAGTCTTTGGGCCTCCTCCTCGACGGCGACGGCGACGACCACTACGTCGGCGAGCTCAACTCCCAAGGCTCGGCGAGCCACCGCGCAGTAGCGCTGCTCCTCGATGAAAAGGGGGATGACCGCTACGAAGGCGGCCGACAAGTCCAAGGGGCGGCCTCAGACCGCTCGGCGGGCCTGCTGTGGGACCGGGGGACTGGCGCCGACTTCTACCGCCTTGCCCCCATCGCCACCGTTCCCGAAGCCCAGAGCTTTGGCGGCCAGGGCTACGGGCGGCAGAGCCGCGCCCTGGGCCTCCTCCTCGACGAAGGAGGGGACGATCTGTACGACGCCTACCGAGACGCTCAAGGGTCGGCTCGCCCGTCCAGCCGACCCGGCCGCCACCCCACCGGCCTGTTGATCGACCTCGGGGGCACCGATCGCTACACGACCCGCTTGCCCCACGGGGAAGCCACTCCAGCCCAAGGAGCAACGTGGATGGACGGCTCTTTGGGCCTGGGGACCGACGCCGAGAGCGAGGCTCTGGGCTGGGACCCGAAACCGCTCGCACCGGAGGGGGGCTTTGGTCCGGCGGTCTGGGACGGCCGCCGCCAGCCGGACGGCCCCTGGCCGGCCCTCACCGAGGGAGACCCGGAGGGCCCTCCAGAAGCACAATGGCTGGCGCTGACCCACCTCCTCCGGCGCAGCCTCGAAGCCGCGGGCGCAGGAGACGAACTTCCCGAGCTGCCGCCCTGGGTCGAAACCCTAGCCACCCAGAGCCCGTCCATCCCGGTGCGACGGGCCGCCGGTCGCGTCTTGACCACCCACGGCAAGGAGCGGGGCCTTCAGGTGCTGCTTCAGAGTCTGACCTTTCGCTCCGACGACAACCCCTATATCCCCCAGTCCGGCAGCATCGCCGCCTGGGTGGGCCGCTTGATCGGCCAGAATCTGGGTTCGGATCCCGGCGCATACCGGGCCTGGTGGCGGGAGAACAAGGGGGACACGAGCTGGCTCGCGCGCCTCCCCGCTGTCCAAGCCCTAGACCGGGCGGAGATCGCCTCGTCCGAAGGCCGCGTCGAGGACCTCCGCGAGGAGTGCAAGGCAGCGGTCAAGGCCCTGCCCGATGCTTGGGGGATCCGCGAACGAGCCGCTGAGCTCGTAGGGCTCTGGGCCTGGGTGCTGGGGCATCCCGAGTCGAACGTGAACGCCGATCCGGCCACCGCCGCCCAGCTGGCACAGCTCGCGGTCAGCTGGGACCCCCGGGTACCGCAGTACTTCATCCACCTCGCGCGCGCCCTGCACCGCGGCGGGCAGACGGATCTGGCACGACGCGCCCTCGAGAAGGCCGCGCGCGTCGACCCCGATCACCCCGAGTTGCTGGCCCTGCAGCGTCTGGTGGGGGACGAAGAAGAGCAGCCGTGACTTTTGTGCTTCGCTGCACCGTCGACGCCGAATGCCTCCCAGAGCTGCCGAGCCTCCTGGACCGCGTGGCCGAACAACTCGAGGTCAAGGCCTTGGACGTCGATGACGCCCTCCTCCTCGCCGGAATGCAGGGCGAGCGGAACAGTAGCTGGTGTCCGTGGCCGAGGGACGAGGTCCACATTCGGGTCCCCGGCAACTCCACGCGCGGCGCCAGTGTCCTACTCCGACCGCTGGGCGATCGCCTCGAGGCCACCGTGCTGCACCGCCCGCTGGGCACTTGGACCGACTGGCAGCTCGCCGTCGAAGTGGCTGCCTGCCTCGGAGAGGACGCCCAAGTCGGCATCGAGGACGAAGGGGGCGAGCTTCGGCTACCCGACGAGCTCCGAGCCCACCGTCTTGAAGACGAGCAGCGCTACCTCGAGCTCTGTGTCTCTGGCCTGATCCACCTCGGGGCCCAAGGCGTAGCCAAGGGGGAGGTCGTCGCCGTCACGGGCCCCAGCCACTCGTGCTTCGTCGGACCCCGGGTGTGGGCCTCGCTGCCGCAGGACGAGCCCCTCGAGGGCCAGGCCCTGGCCCTGGTCGATCTCCTGCGCAACGCGGTCGAGGGCGCGGGGCTGGACGGCTTCCGCGAAGCCACCCCTTTGGCCATGGAGGGCAGACGAGGACACTCC
>CAZQTQ010000063.1:9741-14647 GCA_964596025.1 uncultured Rickettsiales bacterium | reverse complement strand
CTCGCCCTGGACGCCCTGCAAAGTCATCTCCAACCCGGCTATGCCCTGCTCTATCCCCTCAGCGCTCACCAGTGGGAAGCCGGGTGGTTGGATGCGGGACACTTCTTCGCCGCCCTGCCCCTGCTCTTCCTTGTGGCTCTTGTTTCCTACCGAGCGGCACAGGGCCGGAAGGGTTGGGCCGACGGCCAGTGCCGGAGCTAGAGGATCGGCCCCGGAGAGACGCCGATGGGGGGCGTGATTCGTTTTTCTGCGGGGAACTGGCCGATCAACTGCTCGCCGGTCCAGTTGCCGTCGCGCAGCAAGGTCGAGGCCATCTCCGCGATGGCGAGGGCCAGGCGGTCCCAGGGCATCTCTCGGTAGCACTTTCGTTCCAGTTCGCAGGACTGGAGCCAGCAGGGGCGGCACCGTACGTTGCTCAAGACCTTGATGCCCCGGCCAAAGAGGTCGATTTCTTGGTGGCAGGTGATGCCGAACCAGACCACAGTCGGCTTCTTTAGACCGATGGCCATGTGGAGGCCCAGGGTGTCGCCCGTCACCACCATGTCGCAGCCGGCGACGGCGGAGAAGCCGCGGCGAATTCCCTGATCTGTGGGCGTACAGGAGGCGGGGATGCGCGCTTCCCGCAAGAGGGTGGCGATCTCTCGGTTCCGTTCAGTGTCTTCGCCCCCTCCCAGCAGCGCGAAGCGGATGCGATCTCGCCGGCTGAGCAGCTTCCAACTCTGGACCATTAGCTGGACCTGGTCCGGTACCGTGAAGCGTTTGTAGGGGTAGCGGAGGTTGCAGCCGGTGTTCCAGCCGACCAAGATCTCTTTGGTACCCACCCCGGCGACTCTCCGGTCCTCGAGGGCCCAGCGGCGCTCCTGGTCGGTTAACACGACGACGTAGCGGTCGCGGGCGTACTCGAGGCCAAGCGCCTCGGAAACGAGCTGCTGCTCCGTCTTTGTGTTCTTGAAGAACTTACGTTCGTTGTCTAGGCCGAGGGCGTAGAGTTCCGCGCTGGCCTCGCCCAGAGGAACGATGGCTCCCGCCGAGTTGACGCTGAAGCCGCGGCGATCCGGACACCGTACGAGGTTCATGACCGAACAAGCCGGTATGGACTTGTCTGGGCACAGGGCGAGGTCGAACTCCAGAGAGTCGAGGATGGCTGCGGTAGCCTCGCCTAGCTTCAGGACGCGCTGTACCAGCGGGTTGTGAGCGAGCAGGGGGGCGGCTTCGGAGCTGCACAACCAAGTGACGTGAGCGCGCGGGTAGGCCCGAAAGAGGGCGGGCAGAAGAGAAGTCGTGCGGAGGACGTCGCCCAGCGCGCCGAGCTGGATCAGCAGGATTCGGGTTTCAACGGGGTCGTAGTGCGGGCAGTCTACGCAGGAGCGCCGG
Source organism: uncultured Rickettsiales bacterium (assembly GCA_964596025.1). GTDB lineage: Bacteria > Myxococcota_A > UBA796 > UBA9615 > UBA9615 > CAZQTQ01. The sequence continues at coordinate 13,273 of CAZQTQ010000063.1, read as the reverse complement.
TAGCGGCAGGGGCTGAAGCCGGTGAAGAGACGACAGTCTGTCTTGTAGGTCTCAGCGTCCGACATTGCAGTGAATCATAGACGGCGTGGACACCGCGAACCATGGCCTTGAGCGAGAAGTGGCGCTGTGCTCGTCTCCACCCTTCCAGACCTCGGTTCGCAAGGACCGTGGGATTCGTCGCCGCGCTGTGGGCGAGCTGGTCGAGCGCCTCGGCCATGGCCTGGGGGTCTTTTGGGGGGACGAGCCAGCCTGTGCGTTCGGGGTCGACGATCTCGGGGATGCCCCCGGTCCGGGTGGCGAGCACGGGCCGTGCACAGGCCATGGCATCGATCAGAGCCGTTCCCAGGCCTTCGGTACGTGAGGGATGAACCACGAGCTGGGCCTGGGCTAGGAGGGGGCGGGGGTCTTCTTTGGGTCCGAGAAAGCGGATGCGGACGATCGGAGGGAGGAGTGCTTTGGCCTGCTCTCTGAGGCTTGCCTCGAGCGGTCCGCCGCCTGCGATGGCGAGGTCGATGGGTCGAGTCACACGGCCTAGGGCCTCCAGGAGGTCGCAGTGGCCCTTGTGCGGAACGAGGGCGCCGAGTGAGATGGCCTGGAGCGGCAGCGGGCTGGAGCTGGGCGGCGAGCGGAAGGGCCCGGGGGCTGAGCTCGGGATAGCGAGGCCCGATCGAACGACCGTCATTCGGCTTTCTGCGATGCCGTAGCTGCGAAGCACGCTTCGAACGGCGTCCGAGACGCAGATGAAGTGGCCTGCGGCGTACTTCCAGCGGGTGGTTCGTCCGGGGCCCGGTGGGTCGTCGATGCGACGGTGGATGACGAGGGCTGGGCCCTGCCGCCGCAGCAGCCGAGCTGCCGCTTGGGCCCGGGCGTCGTGGGCGTGGAGGATCTGGGGTTGGTGGTTCCGGAGGGAGCGATGAAGTTGGGCGGTTCCGAGGGGATTCCAGGGTCCGGCCCAGGCCCGCGCAGGGATCCCCTCAGATCGGCAGCGAGCGACGACGGAGGGACAGGAGCTGAGGACGAAGGGTGTGGGGCCGCTGCCGCCGCATTGGGCCTGCGCCAGAAGGAAGAGCTGGCGTTGGCCGCCGCGGTAGGTCCGCCCCGCGTCCAGGTGGAGGACTCGAGATGGCCTCACTTCGAGCTCGTCTTGGTTCGCTTGCCCGGGGTCTTCTTGGCTGCGGCCTTCCGGGGCGCCGCCTTCTTCTTAGGTGCGGCTTTCTTAGGTGCGGCTTTCTTTTTGGGTGCGGCTTTCTTGGGTGCGGCTTTCTTTTTGGGTGCGGCTTTCTTGGGTGCGGCTTTCTTTTTGGGTGCGGCCTTCTTTGGCGCGGTCTTCTTTGGCGACGCCGGGAGGGGCTCGGCCTGCGCGAGGAGCAGCGCAGGGATGCCCCCTTTGACCGGGAAGCGGCGGTTGAGGTCCCGATTCTCCAACCAGAGGCCGTCGGCACTCCAAACCAATGGGTGCAGGCTCTGGGGATCGACAAAGTCGGGGGCGGGAGGGGCCTTAGGCGCAGTCACGGCCACAAAAGCTAACACAGACCCAGATCTGCGAGGACGGTACGGGCCATGGCTCCGGCGCCGTCCATTTCCTGGCGAAGGACGTAGGCGGTGGCTTCGGGCAGTTCGCTGCTTGCGGCCCAGCCGAGGGCGTCTTTTTCCGTGATGAGGAGGGGCTGTCCGCGGGATGCGATGGACTTGGGTCGTGGACATTGGTGGTTTCGTACCGGGATGCGGTCTTCCACCAGGAGACCCAGGCTGTTCGCCAGCCGTTCAACGGTCCGGGGCGAGCCGACTCCGGCGCAGAGGCAGAGGCCGGAGAGGGAGCTGGGGTCGACCTCAGTCCCCGTGCGCAGCTCCACCAGCCCTGCCGCATGGCGGCGGAGGACAAAGTTCGCTCCCGGAGCAGGGGCTCCCGGTGCCCACGCCTCTGCCCCACAAGCCCCTTGATCCTCTGTCGTTACCCAGGCAAGCCAGCGGGCGTCCTGGAGAGCGGAGGGGCCCTCCCGAAGGGCAACGGTGGGTCGGCTCACAGCCGGCGGGTCCTGCCAAGGGTCGAGTAGGACGAGGGGGAGAGAGCCGCTCGGAGCGGTCTGGAAGCCGTCGTCCAGGAAGAATAGGTCGATCTCCTGCTCGGACAGGATGGCCTCAGCGGAGGTGGACCGCTTGGGGTGAACCCCGACCGGGACGCCAGGGCAGCGGGCGGCCAGCCACGCAGCCTCGTCGCCGATCTGGGGGGCCCAGCAGTGAGCGGCTTTGCCCGCTCCGTCCGACGATGACACGCTACGCATCCACAGTGTCCCCGTCGAATCCTCCCCCCGGACTACGGTCGGCCTGGGGGCTCTCTCTGTGGTCGAACGGTAGCCGCGGAGGAGGATCGCCGGCCGGAGCCCCAGGGCCTGAGCGGTCGTCGCCAAGACCGCGACCGTCGGAGTCTTGCCCCGGCCTCCGAAGGCGAGGTTGCCCACTACGATGGCCGGACGCGGCAGGGCTGGTCCTTGCGGGACGCAGCGGCGCCGCAGCCAATTGGCCCATTGAAGTGGCCTTGCCCCCCAGCGTTGCCCCCGGCTTTCGGGCCCAAAGACCCGGCCCCCTAGCATGGGAGTACTCCCCTGCCCTCTAAGAAGGAAAGAGCGGCCTCGCGTCCGTCGTAGGACGAGATGCGGTTCTTGAGGTCCTCCCGGCCCGCAGCGTCGTTGGCCCAGCAGCCTCGAAGCGTCTTGCTGGCCTCCAGGTCCACCAGGAGCCCGTCCGTCCGAAGTCGGTGGCCGAAGCCGGCGGGGTCGGAGGTCCGGAGAAAGGCCCCCGGTCGTCGCCCGAGGATGAGGGGTTCCAAGACGTTGTGGAGTCCCCGTCCGGAGTGTCCGCCGCCTACCACGCAGCGGTCGGCTACCGCATACCAGGACATGAGCAGGCCCATTCGTTCCTCAAGGTGGGCCGATCCCTCGGGACAATGGCGACGAATCTCCCGTAGCAGGGCGCGCTTGGTACGGGGGTGGCGCTGGACGACGAGCCACCGGCACTGTCCCGCGGCAAAGTCTGTACCTTCGAGCGCTCGGGCCGTGGCTGCGACCTCCCGGGGATGGGCGGAGCCCAGCACGAGGAGGGGTTGGGCGACGAACTGCGGAGCAAAAAGGCCCTCCACCTCAGCCCGCCGGGCCGTCACGGCCTCGGTCGAGGGCGGCTCGGGCCACTTGATCCAACCGCAGACCTCGATGCGCCCCGGTTCCACCCCCAGGCCGCGCAGCCGCTCTGCGTCTTGGTCCGAGGCGGCAGCGAAGGCCCGAACCGGCTCCGTCCACCGCCGAAAAGCCTCGCCGATCGACCGGAGACGCCGGAAGGACCCCTCGGAGATCCGTGCTCCCGCAACCCCGACAGCTACCCCCCTCCGTTGGGCACCCGCCAAGAGGTTGGGCCACAGCTCGCTTTCTAGGAGCACCAGGTGCTGGGGCCGAAGGTGTTCGAAGAAGTGGTCCACCGCCGAGGGTAGGTCTCGGGGGCAGAACAGGTCTGCCCCGGCGGTTCTTCCGGCTACAGTCCC
>CAZQTQ010000063.1:0-9731 GCA_964596025.1 uncultured Rickettsiales bacterium | reverse complement strand
TCGAGACCCACCACGTCGTGTCTCCCCGGGGTCTGAGGAGCTGGCGTAGGCCCCTTGCTGCGGCCACTTCGCCGGCCGATGCACCGTGCAGGATCCCCAGGGCATTGCCCGCGGGTCGGGGGGGGAGTTGGGGGCGGCCCCCAAGGCCGTAGAGGGGGTCGAGGGTCGCGCCCAGTACACGGTAGATGCGGGCTGCCAGAGCCGGTCTGGAGGCCTTTGAGGGCGCCAGGGCTGGGTCTGGGCCTCGGCTCACGCTTCGGAGCCCTCTGCGGACCTGGGAGGCGCTTGGCTTGTCTCCTCGGCGTCGGTTGACGCACCCGCTCCGCTGGGGTCGGCGTCGAGGCCCTCCCAGTGGCTCGCGAGCTGAGTCAGTGGCATCGGTAGGAGGCGGCCATGCACGAGCTGAAAGGCCCTTGTCGCTACCGACAACGGGGCGCTTCGGTGGCTCACCAAGACCATCGTGCGATCGGTCGGGAGCGCGGCAAGGGTGCTCAAGAAGGTGCGCTCAGCGACTGGGTCCAGGCCCGATGTCGGCTCGTCGAGGAGTAGAAGGGGGGCCCTGCGGTAGAGGGCCCGGGCCAGAGCCAGTCGTCTCCTCTCGCCGACAGACATGGCCTCCCCGCCATCTCCGATCCGCCCGTGTAGGCCGCCCGGGAGGCGGGCAAGCAGGCCCGAATCAAGGGGAAGTCCGGCCGCCTCAGCCGCTCTGGCGATCGCAGGCTCTGGCGCATCGGCTGCGCCAAGAGCAATGGCGTCCGATACCGTTCCCCGCCCCAACCAGGGCTCTTGCTCCACGAGCGCACATCGCGCCCTGCGGCTTGCTTCGGTCCAATGCGAGGCGGGGCGACCGTTCCAATGCAGGGAGCCGTCTACGGGCTGGACGAAGCCAGCGATAAGGTCGAGAAGCGTGGTCTTTCCGCAACCGGAAGCGCCCTGGACAACAACCCGATCCCCGGCTTCGAGCCGGAGGTTCAGGGCGTCCAGCACCGGCCCCCGTCCCCAGTCCACAGTGACGTCACGTAGCTCGAGGTTCAGGGGGCCGGGGCCCAACTCCACCGCTTCTGCTGCGTCTTCCGAGGGGATCGTTCGGTCGAGCGAGGCAAATACCCGGCTCAAGCCGGCCCGCGCCTCTTCCCATAGGGAGTGGGCGGCTGCGATCCCTTTGAGCGGCTCGTTGAGGAGAGCAATGGCGAGAAGAAAGGCTACAAGGGAGCCCGGTTCAAGTGCGCCGGAGGCGATCCGGACTGCGCCGACGGCCACCACTGCGGCCAAGGCGACGGCGGCCGTGATCTCGACCAGTGGCGGTCCTGCGATCCGGTAGCGTGTCGCGCGAAGCGCCGCGCCTGCCTGGGCTTGATTCGCTTCTTCGTAGGCTCTGTAGGCCTGGTCCTCGGCTCCGTGGGCCTGGAGTGTCTTCAGGCCATCGAGCCCGTCCCGGGCCTGGGCTTCCAACTCGGCCAGGGCTTCGAGCTGGGCCAGAGCCTCGGTGTGGGTGCGTTGACTGGACCACCGAATTGTCAGGACGACTGGTGGAAGGAGGATGAGCGCACAGAGGGCCAGGTCAGGGGCGAGTGCAATCGCAGCAATGCACAGGGCCACGGCGGTCAACGGCCGCTGGACCAGAGTCACGGCCGCGCCCACTGCGGTTCGTATGGTGCCAGCGTCGTGGCTCAGCTGACTTAGCGCCTCCCCGAGCCCACCTCGACGCAGCGACTCGGGGTTGGAGCGGAGGTAGTGCCGAAAGAGCTCATTCCGGAGCCCCATTTCGGCCTCTATGGCTGCCTTTCGGGTTAGCCAGGTTCGGCCAAAGCGGGCGCCTCCCTGGAGGAGAAACAGGACGACGAGTCCGGCCGACAGGACGAGCGCAGCCCGGATCTCGCGGGCCAGGAGGGCGTCGAAGAGTTCGCCAACCCCGAGCACGAGGACGGCCCGGAAGGAAGCCAGGGCCAGGGCCAGCACCAGGGCTCCGAAGAAGGCGGTTCGATGGGGCTGAAAGCGCAAAAGGATGCGGCGGATCATTGCTGCCCCTCTGCAAGTAGCGTGTCCAAGGCCTGAGTAGCACGCTCTCCGAAGCCCGCCGGGCCCAGCAGCTCCAGCAGACGGAGGCGGGTCTCTTGGGCCCGGCCGAAATGGTGCTGGGGGTCTTCTCGAAAGGCCAGCAGAGCTTGGGCGATCTGGTTCGGACTTCGGGGTTGAAGGAACTCGGGCACTACCTCCTCATCTAGGAGAAGGTTGGGCATCGCAGCAAAGCGAACCCGCACCAGCCGACGCGCCAGGGCCCAGCTCGATGCAGCCATCCGCAGGGCGCAGACCTGGGGAATGCCGAGGAGTGCGGCCTCCAAACTCGCAGTGCCGGGGGCGCAGAGGGCCAGGTCGGCTTCGGCCAGGACATCCAGGCCTGGTCGAGGATCCAGGATCAGGCCTTCAACCTTGCTCGTTGGCTTGGAGAAGCGCCAGGGTACGCGCAGCTCGACCTCGGCCCCGAAAGCCAGGCGTGCCGCCGCTGCAAAGAGCGGGAGATGAGCCCGGGCTTGAGGCCATCGGGAGCCGGGGAGGAGCGCCAACCGCAGTGGACCGGTGCCTTGCGGTCGGGGGCCTGGGCCTACCGGCGGGCGTGCGAGTACAGCGTCGACCGCGGGGTGACCGACCCACCGGGCATCGACCCCCTGTCGGGCGAGAAGTGGCACCTCGAAGGGAAAGAGACAGAGGACTCGGTCGACCGCCTCGCGCAGGACCCGCGCCCGTCCCCGCCGCCATGCCCAGAACTGCGGGGCGACGAGCAGAGCCGTCGGCAGCCCGCGGGCCCGCGCAAGCCGGCAAAGCGGCAGGTGCAGGTCGGGAGCGTCGATGAAAACTGCGGCTTGCAGGTCGCGACGAAGGCGTCGCCGGACCCGCCGTCGTGCGGCCAGGATCTTTGGGAGAGCGGGTAGGACTTCCAGCCCCCCGGCGGCAGAGAGTTGGTCGGTCGATCCGAGGGACTGGAGCTGCTTACCACCGGCCCGAACCATGGCCGGACCGGCGAAGCCGACAAAGCGATGTGAGGCCTCCTGCCGCAGCCAAGTGTCCAGCAGGGCCCCACCGAGGACGTCACCGCTGGCCTCGGCTGCCGTCAAGAGGATCATCGGGCCCGCGCGCAAAGGCTGCGTTGGCTCTGGGCCTCTACGAAGGCCAGGAAGGCTTGGACGGCTCGGTAGCGCTGAGCTTCTCTCTCGCCATCCACCCAACCGCGGACCTCGGCCAGCGTCTTGCGCTTGGCGGCAGAGCCCGGGCACAGCCACCGGAGCAGCTTGCCAATCGTTCGGCTGGCCCCCGATTCTCCAAGCCCCTGAAGCGCCCGCTTGTTGGGACCGATAATGCGCGCCCGGTTCCCCGCCACCAGCGTGTAGGGCGGGACATCGCCGCTCACGAGAGCTCCGGCCGCGACCATGGCTCCCTCCCCGATGCGGACGAACTGGTGGATGGCCGAGCGCGCGCCCAGGACCGCCCGGTCCCCGATCTCAACATGCCCCCCCACCTGCGCGCCGTTGGACAGGACCACGTCGTTGCCGAGGACGCAGTCGTGTCCCACGTGGGCGTAGGCCATGACCAAGACCCGGTCACCCAGGCGGGTGCAACCGATTCCGGACGGAGACCCTCGGTGCACGGTGGCGGCTTCGCGAATGGTCACCCCCTGGCCCAAGAGGAGGCTCCCCTCCCCTCCCTTGCGATGCTGGGCGGGACCGCCGACAAAGGCGCCCGGGGCTACGTGGAGCTGGGGTCCGGCCTGGAGAGGCCCTTCGAGTACCGCACCCGCTCCGACCATGGCCGGGGCCTGCAGCTCGACCGGTCCCGTGATCGTGGCCAGAGGATGGACGAGAGACGAAACAGCAGCAGGGGCCGACAGAGGCTCCGCTGGGTTGGAAAGGGGGGGTGCCATCCCTCTGCCCTCAACTCAGGGCATCGGGCCCGACAAAGGCCGCCAAGATCTGGGCCTCTGCGGCGCGCTCTCCGTCGACCGAAGCCTGCCCTTGGACCTTCCAGGTCGTGCCCCGACGCTGGGTAACGGTTACCTCAAGGGTCAAGACGTCGCCTGGAACGACCTTGCGCCGGAAGCGCACCTTGTCGAGGCCCATGAGGAGTACACCACCGCCGTGCTTCTTCAGCTCCGGTTGGCTCTTGTAGCCCAGGATGGCGGCAGCCTGAGCGAGGGCCTCCAGCTGCAGCACCCCGGGCATCACCGGGTCCCCCGGAAAGTGTCCCTGGAAGTAGGGTTCATTCCAAGTGACGTTCTTGGTCGCTCGAATGCGGACATCCGCCTCCACTTCATCGATCCGGTCGACAAGGAGGAAGGGGTACCGGTGGGGAAGGAAGTCCAGGACCTCCCGAGGGTCCAAGACGGTGCCGTCAGCGCTCATGGTCGTCTCCATCCTGCTCCGCCGTCTGGTGCTTAGCCAGGCGACTGAGCCTTGCTTGCTCATTCAGCCACTGGCGGTGGGGTCGGGCTGGAATTCCCCCGTAGGTTTCTCCGGGGGGCACGTCTCCGAAGGCCGCCGCTCGGGCTACTAGGACTGCGCCGTCGCCGATCCGTCGGTGATCGGCGACGCCCGACTGTCCGGCGAGGAGTGCGCCCTTACCGATGTGTGCAGAGCCGGCGACGCCCACCTGCGCAACGAGGACTGCGCCGGCTTCGACGCGCGCATTGTGTCCAAGCTGCACCAGGTTGTCCAGACGCGCGTGGGGGCCGACCTCGGTGTCCCCCAGCGTGCCCCTATCGATGGCGCACAGCGCCCCAATGTGAGTTCCCGATCCGATGCGGACACCGCCCACCTGGGGGATGGCTTCGCGCCGGCCTTCAGCGTCTGGGTCCAGGTAGCCAAACCCCCGCTCTCCCAGCACGGATCCCGCGCCGATCTCTACCCCATCGCCCAGGAGGGTGCCGCGGAGCAGGCGTACGCCGGGGCCGATGCGGCAGGCCTGGCCTACGACCACCCCTTCTTCGACGGTGCATTGGGGGCCGAGGCTGCTGTCCTCGCCGATCTCCGCCGCGCCTTCGACGACACAGAGCGCACCGATCGAAGCCGAGGCGGCGACTCTGGCATTGCGGTCTACGACAGCGCTGGGGTGGATTCCCGGACGAACCACACGTTCGGGGTGGAAGGTCCGAAGCAGTTGCACGAAGGCTCGCGCTGGATCCGCCACTCGGAGGAGCGGCGGGCTGGGGGCGGGAAGCTCAAGAGCGAGGTCCTCGCTGCATACCATCAGTCCCGCCCGTGAGGCTTCGACGCTGCGTGCAGCACGCCGGTCGAAGGCTACTGCGACGTCTTCGGGACCCGCTGTTTCGGGGGGAGCGAGCCTGCGAAGACCTCCCTCTGCGGGTCTGCCCTCCAGCTGACCGCCCAGGAGCAGCTGAAGATCCGGAGCGCTGAATGCTTCGGGGCACATCTCGCTTCGAGCTACTTGGTGTTGAAGCGGGTGATGACCTGCTGGGTGATGTCCGAGACCCCGTTGGCGAAGACCACACCACTTGCCTCGAGGATGAGGTTGTAGCCTTGTTCGGCCCCGACCCCGTTGGCCACGTTGTAGAGCCGCTCGAGAATGTCGGCGGTCAGCTCCTGCTCGAGCATCGCCATCTCCTGCTGTTGCTCCATGAGGCCCTGCTGGAATTCCACGGCCTTCTGCTGATACTCGCGCTCCTTGTCGGCACGGGCTGCTTCACTGAGCATCATTGCCTGAGCCTCAAGGTCCTCTTTGAGTTGCTGGATTTCGGCCCGCTTGGCCTCCATCTCAGTGCGGACGCCTTCGAAACGCTGCTCGAGATTCTTCTTCGCAGTCTTCCCTTCCTCGGCTTCGTTCAGGGCTCGCTGAAAGTCGACGACTGCGATCTTAAGGTTGGATTGGGCTGTGGCGGGTGCTGCCCACAGCAGAGCTGTCAGGACTAGCAACGGGGCGAGGAATCGACGCATGGGGACACATCCTTTGTCCAGGGGGCGCAATGCGGCGCGGAGTGTAGCAGGACGACCGAAAAGGGCCAGTCCTGCCTTCTTGGGACCGAAGTCGCGTCCACATTCGGTCGAAGCACAACCCCCGATGCTATGGTCGTTTCGGTCTGGCCGGGCCTTCAGTCGTCGGTCTAGGGGGTCGAGGTGGAGGAGACAGGTCTCGATCGGGTGAGTCGACGCTGGCCGGCCGTCCGCGAGGAACTGGAGGTCTCGGGCCCTGACCCCACGACCATCGAATGGCTGGACGACACCCCTTCGCCGACCCTTCGGGTGCATGGTCGCCTGGTGACGAGCTGTCTGGACCGCCGCAGGGAAGCACGACTGCAGGCCGAGTTGGTGTGCGCGGGCTCGCACCAGGCGACGGTCTACGGCTTGGCCTTGGGAGACCTGCCGCAGGAACTCCTGCGTAGAGAGGAGATCCGACGGCTCGATGTGGTCCTCCTCAACGGCTCGCTGGATCGGGTGCTCTTGTCCCGCTCCCCCCATTCATGGCTGGACGATCCCCGGGTCCACCTCCGCAGCGGCATCGGAGAGGCTCAGGTATCGGCACCCTTCGGGGTAGCACCGGGCACCTTGCGCTGCGTGACCCCGGGTTGCGGTGCCCTCATGGAAGCGCTTGTCCTGGCCTTGTCCGAGCCCTTCCAGGCCCAGTACCTGGACGGAGTGGCCAAAGCGCAGCGAACGAACCTCGCGGCGAACACGGGCCTGCTGGACAGCGACGGCGACGTCGCATCCCTCTTTCGAACCCGAGATGGTGCCGCAGCCATTGTCGTCGCCGCGGGTCCTTCGCTGCCAGCGCGGTTGGACTGGATCCGCGCCCACCGCTCCGAACACAGCCTCATCGCGGTCACGACGGCCCTCAAGCCGCTCTTGGATGCTGGCATCCGTCCCGACCTGGCCGTGGTGGTGGACGAATCCCATCTGGTCGGGCTGCACCTCGACGGGCTTGATCCAAGCGTCTTGCGCGAAATCACCCTGGTCTATGCCCCAGTCGTCCATCCCGAGGCCTTGGCCCGGTGGCCCGGCCCCCGCTTGGCTGCCTACCTCCACCTCCCGCTCTATCGGGAGTGTGAGGCCAAGCACCCCCGGGGCCATCTCTTCTGCTCGGGCACCGTTACTCACGTCGCGGTGGACTTGGCCCGTCGAATGGGCCACCACCGAATCCTGTTGGCTGGCGCCGACTTCGCGTTTCCCGGAGGACGAAGCCACGCCCAGGGCGTGACCCAAGGCACGGTTCGCGCGGCCAGTGCGGGTGGACTCACGGTGCCAGACGGACGAGGTCAGGCCATCGCGACCTCGGTATCTCTTGTGGGCTTTCTCCGCGACCTGGAGCGCTACATCGGAGACCACCCTGAGGTCGACTTCTACAACCTCGGGCGTGAGGGCGCTTCCATCCAGGGTGCTCCGCATCTCGGGGGAGGGGCAAGGCGATGAGTGAAGCGGGATTGGAGGCGCTGGATACCGCCGTCCGCTTCTTCCGGTTGGGAATGGACGGGGCGGGCAACGACGCCTTTGTCGTCTTCCTCGACGATGTGCGCCACGAGCTGGAGAATTCGTCGACGGAGGTCGCCCAGCACTACATGCCGCTCCTCAACGAGCTGTTGGATGCGATGAGACGAACCGACACCCTCTGGGTCGCCGATCTTTTGGAGGCCGAGTTCCGGCCTGCCCTGTTGCCAGGGATCGAAGGGGAGGCCGGCTGATCGGGGCCTAGAAGAAGGACCCGATCGTAAATTCGAAGACCTGTCCCCGTTCGCCTGGCTTGCGTCCGATCGGGAAGCCCCATTCGAAACGAAGCGGCCCCATTGGCGAGCGCCAGCGGATGCCGAAGCCGGCGGAGAGTCGAATGTCCTCAAAGCGCATCGGTTCGTCGCCGTAGAGTCCGCCAAAGGCATTGCCGGCGTCAAAGAACACCACGCCGCGTACCTGAGCTGGCGGAATGATGGGGAACTCGATCTCGACGTTGTTGACCAAGCTGAGGGTCCCGCCGATGTGGGCATTGCGGGCGGCGTGGTTGGGGTCAGAGTTCACGAGGTAGCGGATGGCCGGGCCCAGGCTGAAGGGCGAGAAGCCGCGAATCGAGTTGATGCCGCCGGCCTTGTAACGCTCCGAATAGGGCACAAGCGTTCCGTCCAGCGAATGGATCCAGCCAAAGCTCAGGTTCCAGCGGAACACGAGGTGGGGGGTGCCAAGGGGGTAAAACAGCCGCCAGTTTGCCTGGGCCCGCATGTAGCGCATGTCGCCGCCCAGCAGGTTCAGGATCTTCTCCTCGTTGACGCGGAAGCCGCCTGCAAACTCGACCGAGCCGGTTAGGTAGAAACCCTTGGTCGGAGCAATCCGGTTGTTGCGTCTGTCCAGGATGATGCTCGCGACCAGCGAGGACTTCGTCCCGCCGCGGTAGAGCTGCCCGCCGTAGATCTGCTGCTGCGCTGGCCGCAGATTCCTCATTCCTACCCGCTCGACGTTGTAACGAAGGCTGAAGCGGGCGTCGTCGTTCTTCCCGATCCAGTGCCCCAGCGAGACCGACAGCCCCTGTGCCTGCTCGCTCAGCACGTAGGTCCGATTGAAGGAGAAGATGGAGAAGGAGGCCGTCCAGCGCGTGTCCAGGAAGTAGGGGTCGAAGATCTGGAACTGGATCTGCTGGTTGCTGTTTTCTCCGTTGAAGAAGCCCCGCTCCTGGAGGTTCTTGCCAAGGCTCAGGTTGGCGTTCAGCGACATCGTGTAGCCAAGGCCCAAGAAGTTGGCCCGGCTGATGCTGGCCGTAAACACGAAGCTCTCCACCGAGGAGAAGCCGGCTCCGATGGAGAAGGAACCGGTGGGTTTCTCGGTGACGTCGATCGCCAGGTCGAGGCTGTTCTCTCCCTCCCCTCTCGGAGTGGTGATCTTGATGTCCTCGAAGTACCCCAGCTGTTCGAGGCGCCGCCGGGTTCGTTCCACGGCCTTGCCGCGGAACAGCTCGCCTTCGACCAAGCTCACCTCGCGCCGGATGGTCTTGTCCCAGGTCGCGAGGTTGCCGGTGATGACAATGTCCTCTAGGTAGATCAGCTGGCCCCGCTGGATCTGGAAGTTCAGGTCAATGACCTTGCGCTCGCGGTCCTGCTTGGGGATGGGGATGACGTTGGCAAAGGCATAGCCCTCGTCGCTGTAGGCGTCGACCAGCCGCTGCACGTCTTCAGCGATCTCGACGCGGTTGTAGACCTCTCCGGGCTTGGCGGTGATTGTCTTGGCGAGCTCTTCCTTGCTCAGGCCCAGCTCATCCAGGAAGTCACCTGCAATGTCGACCGTCCCCACGCGGTACTGCTCACCCTCATCGATGTGAATCGTCACGTAGACCCAGCGCTTGTCGGGGGTCAGGTAGACCTGTGGTCGGCTGACCTGTGCGTCGACGTATCCGTAGGCCGAGTACAGGTAGGAGATCAGCTCGGAGTCGGTGTCGAGCGTGTCTCGCCGGTACGTTCCCTGCTCGCCGGCTCCAGGGAAGATGCCCGCTGCCTTGGTCTGGAGACGATTCTTGATGAAGAGGGACTTGAGGTTCTTGTTTCCAACCAGCTGGATCTGTTTGACGAGAACCTTCTTGTTCTCTCGAATGGAGAAGGTGAGGTTGACCTCGTTGTTCGCGACCTCTTCGTGCACCAGCGTGATGTCGGCGAGGAAGAAGCCCTTCTCCCGGTAGAGGTCTTCAATTGCCCGGTGCGCCGCTTGGACCTTTGAGTCGTCGAGAATCGAGAAGGCCCGGATCGTCATGACCTCCTT
>CAZQTQ010000062.1:0-14654 GCA_964596025.1 uncultured Rickettsiales bacterium | reverse complement strand
GCCGGGGCTCAGCAGACTCCGCAGGGACCCCGGCCGCCTCCTCTTCGTCCACTTCCTTCTTGAGGTCCAGATACTGGAGGTAGAAGAAGACGACCTCGCCGAAGACGGGATAGAAGGCAATCAGGCAGCCGTCCCGGAGGAACTTCCAGAAGAGGGAACCCTGGCTGTAGAAGCCCTCAAGTTCCCGGTTGTAGGCGTCTTCCATGAAAAACTGAAAGGGGCCCCCCATCCCGGCGACAAAGGCCAGCAGCAGCACCACCACGAAGAGAATTCCCGGGATGAAGGAGGCGTAGTCCTCGGCGTAGGGGTAGTCGAGGTAGGCCATCAAGCGCGCGGTAAAGGGCACGGCGATGGCAAACATGGGAATGACGCCGATGGTCTCGGTGTGCAGGTCCAGATAGACGCCAGCCGACCAGGCAGCGAAGTAGAGGCACTCGGTGAAGACCACCAAGTAAAACCAGGCGATGAGGTAGTGGTAACAGAGCACAAAGAGTGTGCTGCTGACGTGCCGCGGGAAGGGGGTCTCCGGGTTGGGGATCTCGTTGAAACGGATGAACTTCCCAAAGAAAACCTTGAAGTCGCCCGTCAGCAGGAGGTCCCGGACGAGATCTTCCGTGATCCGCGCTGAGTACAGGTTGGTGATGCTCTGGGTAAAGAGCGTCGTCAGGGTAAAGACCAAGACGATGCCCACGCCAATGGCTACCACCACCGCCATGCCCAGGACGAGGTCGTTGACGCCATCCAGGACCTTGAAGAAGGCGAGGGTCGGGTTCATCTTGTGGACGATGAGGTTGTAGGCATACAGCCACAACACCACCACTGCGAGGCCCGTCATGAGCGCGGTGGTTGCCCCCTTGAGCAGCCGCCGCTTGCCGCCGGTCGGGGCATCAGATGACATGCTTGAGGCCCTCCGAGCCCATGAACAGGAAGCAGCCCATCACCAAGGTAAAGACGAGGGCCCAACGAAGTTTCGACCAGCGCCAAAGTTGCACGCCGTCCAAGGGATCGAGCGGGAAGGACTGCACCATCGGATAGATGAGGAAGGCATCGGCGAGGAAGAGCAGCGGGGCCGAGGTGCCACCCGTCACCTTCCAAATCGACCACAGCACGATGGCCAAAGCCGTGGGGACGAGAAGGCCGGCGCTCGACACCTTGCCTTTCTCTTCGGCGGTCCCGTCGACAACCGTGTCCGAACTCAGGGGCATAAAGGAAAAGGCGCCGGCAAAGTAGAGCTGGATGATGGCACCGTCCATGCCGGTTTCGTGGCGAAGCGGTACTCCGAGGCGCTTGGCCACCGCCCCCTGGACCCCGAGGATGAGCCAGAAGGGGAGGAGCAGCCCAAGCCCTCCCAGCCAGACCACCGGCGACGCCCAGGCGGTAGACCCGGGGTAGGGGGCCCGGGTGAACAGCCACTCCACGGCAGCGTCAAGAGCCGTTGGCGCGGCCTCTTCGGCCTGTTCGTCCGGGGAGACCACGCGGCCGTTCGCCTTGGCCAAGGCCTCGGCAAACTCAGCGTTGGCCTCGGTCAGCGCGAAGTGGGCCAACAGAATCCCCCGCTCGGCTTGGGCCTGAGCCTCGGCAGTGCGCGACCCCTTTCGCCGAAGCTTGGCGGTAAGCAGCTCCTTTCGGCGCTGCTGGACTACCTCTTGAAACTTCCAAGCCTTTACCTCGGGAGGGGTCCGTGTGGGGTCCGCCTTGGCGGCTGCTTTGGCCTGCTCTTCCGCGGCGAACTCGCCTGCGGCCTGCTCCGCGGTCTTGAGGGCGGCAAAAGGCTGGCCAAAGCCGAGTACGACTACCCAAGAGATGTAGAGCAGGGCGGAGCCGGCAGCGAGACTCTTGAGGTTCGCCTTCTTCTGCTGTGCCGGGCTCCGTCCTGCGGTGTCCACTTCCCCAAAGGCATTCTTGAGCATCCCGCTGAGCAGGGCACGGCTCGCCATCCGGAGGTTGCTCCGCATCGCGCCCTTGATCGAGGCCCGAACGCCAGCCCGGGCCGAGCTGCGCACCATGGTCCGGAGTACGGTTCGCGACACTGTCCGGAGGACGACTGCAAGGGCGAGGGCGGCACCCGCAGCACCCACGCGGGCCTCGCCATGCTCAGCTACAAAGGAGTCGTAGTGCGTCTGGATCCACCAGACCGGTCCGACCATCCCGAGCAGGCAAATCCCGATCGCGAAAGCGGTCTCTTTGCCGCCTCCTTCGCTTGCCCGCTCGTCTGGCTCTGCCGCTTCCACGTCCGTACTGCCCACCACTTCGATCTGCCTACTTAGCTAGTCTACACCCCGACCATGAGAGCACGCACACACCCGACCCTGCTTCAGGCCAGCGTTCTCCTCGTCCTGGCTGTCGGCTGCCATCCCGAAGAAAGCGAGGTCCCAAGCTACCGCTGGGTGGCCGGCGACCCTCACGTACACAGCAGCACAGGCTCCAACGACACCGATGGGGTCTCCTTTGGCGAAGACATTGCCGAAGTGGCGGCCGCGCGGGGACTCTCGTGGTTGGTGGTGACCGACCACAGCAACTCGGCAGGCTCGATGCACTGCGAAGACGTCGAACTCTGCCCCAACCTGGGTCCTGAGTTCCCGGCCCGAGCCGAGGCCAAGGCCCTCGACACTCCAACCCTGGTCTTCGCCGTCGGCAGCGAGCTCTCCCCCCTGGCCGAAGGCGGTGACCCAAACGGACACGTCGGTTGTCTCCCCCCAGCCGACGGATTCTCCTACGAAGAGGCATTCATCGACCGGCCGGCCGGTGCCGTCACGGGCACAGCGGTCCTAGACCAGTGCCACGAGGCCTTCGGATGGGCCGTGGTGAACCACCCCTTTGCCCAGGCGCGGTGGATCCGATGGGATTGGACGGCTCAAGAGGGCATGGAGGCCATGGAGGTCTGGAACGGTGGGCTTCGGTGGGATGCAGCCGACGAGACCGCGCTGTGGTCCTGGGAATGCCTGGTGGCTCGCGGCCAACCCGTGGTTCCGCTGGCCGCCTCCGACAACCACCAAGCCCGTATAGAGGTACCCGGAGACGCCTTGAATCCTGCGCTCGGCCAGACGCGCACCACGGTTCGGCTCGCCGCCGAGGCCGAGTTGAGCTGGGGGAGCGTCCGGGAGGCCTTGGCCGCCGGCCGGGTGGTCTTGCACGAAGAGGACACGAGGTTGGAGCCGGTGTTTCTTGCTGAGAACTCCGGGGGAACCGTCCTCCAAGTCAGGGGCTATGCCCCCTCCGGCGGACGCGTAGAACTGCGGTCGATCCCCGCCGAAGCCGCCTGCGATCCCAGCGGTCCCCAGGGCCCCTTGCACTCGGTCCTCTGGTCCCAGGAGGTCTGGGAGGACTTCGACCTCGACACCGGCTATCCGGCGCCGGCAGAAGGAGATGAGGCCACCTACCTGGCCCTCACCCGAGACGGCTTGGAGCCCTTGATGGAGGGGGGTATCGCCCTAAGCGGGCTGCTCTCTGCCGTAGCCCCCTAGGTACGAGGACTCGGCCCGAGTGCCGCGTCCAAACGCCACGCCTTGGAGGGCGCTCAGGGTGCGAAGCGCGGCGGCAGGTGCGAGGCCAGGTCACGCACCAGCCGCCCTCCCGGTCCAAAGGGAGCCGCAGAGGCACTACTCTCGAGGCCCTCGACCTCCGCTGGACTGAGGAGCGGTAGCAAGTGGGAGGGGCTAGGACCTCCCTGCGGATGGCAGGCCCCCAGCCCCTCCAACAAGGCCCCGCGAATCAAAGGCGGCTGATCCACAACAACCGCTGCAAGAGCCGGAGGGATCTGGGAGTCGGCCCCCATCCCGCAGCCGGCGCCAACCAAGAGGCTGCGGAAGGCGGGAGCCGGCAGCTCACCGGCCAAGCCCCGCCAGGGACTCTGCGGCACCCGCCCGTCCATCCCCGTGGACCATGCGTCCGCCCCGAGCGCCAATCCGTAGCCTTGGGCATAGGCGGCCAGAGCCTCAGAAGGCGTATGGCGCCAGAAGGCTCGGAACACAGCGTGCCGGTCTTGTCCCGGACGGGGAGCCGTACCGTGGGCACCGGCAGCGATCAGGGCATCAGTCGTCGACGGAGGCGGAGCCACCATCGTCCTGGGAACACTGGGGAGGATGAGCGCAATGGCGCCGAACGCCAGCGCAGCGAGCAGGAGGCCCGAACGCCCTCCTTGCGCGGCGAGGAAGCCGTAGAGGACCAAGGACAGAGCCAGAGGCAATCCCCAGTACCGGTAGGCAAGGGGATAGAAGGCGCGATCGAGGGGTAGAAGGGACAGTGGGACGAGCCAGGACGCAGCCAGGAGCGCAACCTTGCCCTCGACCGACAGGGACCTGCGGATGCAATCGCGGACCAGCAGCCCTCCGCTCGCAGCCGCCAAGGCAACGGCCTGCACCGCGAGGACGCCCCGCCTGAGCTGCAGGTCGTCGTTGTGCGCCCCCCCCTCCAGGGCGCGCGGGAGCGCTCGAAGGAGACCCAACAGGCCCGGTCGCTCGGGTGAGGGCCCGGATGACTCACCCCATCCGAGGGCAATCCGCACCAGTTCGCCGCCCAGTTGCTCGCTGACAAAGGCTGCCAGGGCGTGGAGACCTCCAGGCGCGAACAGAAACGGCAAGGCGGCTCCCCCTACAAAAGCGACCAAGAGGATTGGCAGCCGCCGTACCGCACCAAGCCCAACAACAACTCCCAGGACTGCGAGCCACCACAAGGAGGCCGGGCTGAGCAACCAAGCCAAACCAAGAAGCGTCCCTGCGGCGGCGAGAGCGAAGCGGGAGGGGCGCGCCGGTCCCAGGAGCAGGACTGCTGCGAGGATTTGGAGAGGTAAGGCTTCCGGGCTGCGCCCGCTGAGGCCGGCTAGCTCGAAGTGCCAGCCCGGCCAGGCTAAGGCAAAGAGGCCGGCAACGATGACAGCGGCGAGGCCCGGCCGCACGCGGTGGGGAGCCGCTTGCAGCGGTTCCGCCGACAGAGGCACGTCGATCCCAAGCCCTACCTGAGTTCGGGGGGCAGAAACCCATCGTCCCGCCCACCAACTTAGGAGTCCGGCGGTCGCAGCCCCGACAAACATCGCCAAGAACTTCCCTGCGACCAGGGGCGAAAGGCCCATTCGGATCGGCACCGAAGCCAGGAGCGCCACCAGGTAGGTGCCGAGTTCTGTGCCGTGCAGCGCGCCAACGCCTACCGGAACCTCCTCACCCGCAGCGAGAGCGGCAGCGGGCAGCAGAAGCTCCCACTCCCCAAGGACAGCAAAGGGCCAGCCACGGGGACCATGGATCGCAAGGTGGGCGACAGACCAAAGACCTGCCCCGCCCAGGAACCACCCTGCCTGCAGAGCGCCTGAGGCCCATCGAGTGGAGTGCGCTTCGGCTTGGATCGTTCCAGTCACCGCCCTCCAGTGTGGCGGCGCCGACTGCGGACTGTCCAGGGCCGCCGCCCAAGGGAGGCACTGGGCTCGGGACCGCCCGTCGCCTAGAAGATCTCCTGACCGCCAACCCACTCGGAACGGCAGGCTTCAGGCAGCACCACGGCGTTTAGGACCTGCTCGGGCTGGGACGCTAGCGCAGCCTGTACGCCATAGTTGCTGACCGCCAGCACGTAGTCCTCGATAAAGATGCTCCGCCTCACGCCGCCGCAGCTGGAGCCCTCCGAGCCCACGCTCTCTTCGATGACCGGCGTGTGGTCGAGTTCGCCCAGCAGGCTGAGCCCCGACTTCTCGCTCACCCGCAGCAACGACAGCTTGCTGGAGTAGCCGCTAGAACTCCCGTCCCAGGTCCAGGCACTCATCGGGAGCGCCAGGGTCTGAAGCTCCTCGTAGAAGGTAAAGGCGTGGTGATCGTACTGGGCTTCAGAGCCCTCGTTCGGGTTGAAGACCAGCCGGTCTTCGAGCCCGGGGGCGGCAAAATTCGAGACGTCGAAGATGGAGACCTGCATGCCGAGCCACTCCCATCCATTGGCGTCAACTTCCTCGCCAACCGCCAGCAAGCGGTCGCCCTCGATGGGGTGTAGGTAGGTGGAGAAGCCAGTCACCTCCAGCTCACCGGCGACCCGGGGGGCAGCCGGATCGCTGAGGTCGAGGGTGAAGAGAGGATCGATGCGCTCGAAGGTCACGACGTAGCCGCGATCACCCTGGAAACGTACCGAAAAAATGGACTCGTTCGGCGCGATGCCGTCCACGACGCCGAGCTGCTCGAGGGAGCCCCCAGCCTCTCCTAGGGTAAAGACGGCGCTGGATACCGAGCCGCCTTGGCCATCCTCGAGGCTTCCGGTCATCGTGGTGGCCACGCGGAGGATGTCCTCGTGCTCCCCCATGGCAAACGAGTTGAGCAGGCTCCCACGCACCACGCCTGATCCGCGGTAGGCGGGAGCGCCCTCCCCACCATTCAGGGAAAACTTGTGGATCCGAGTATCGATGCGGCCGTCTGCACTGCGGAACGCGCCGTAGCTCCACTCCGACATCGCCAGGTACAGGGCATCAGACGAAGCGTAGATCGTGTCGGCGCGGCTCAAGACAGCCATCGACTGGGGAGCAGCCGTCACCTGTCCCAGGTCCAGCTTGGTGACCGAGACCAGGTTCAGGTCGGTCCGGAGATCCGGGCGGTAGATGGACGTGCAGTCCGCCACCGGCGACTCCGAGAAGCTCCACTCTTCCTCACCGAGTACGTAGTCGTGAACCTGCGGCAAGAAGTCGTTCAGGCTCGACTCCCGGATGTAGCGAGAGGTCTGGAAGATGCTCACAGCTGTCTGACTCCAGTAGAAGTCGCTGAGCGCATTGTTGGTCACGACATAGACCTGGGAGCCAATTCGGCGAGAACTGCGAAGTGCGCCGTCGATGTAGAGCTCGCGGACCACCTGCGGAGCGCTGCGATCGGTGACGTCGACGATCGTCGCCTTGGTGATCTCGTCCCAAGAGTTCTCGGGTCGCAAGGGGTGACTGGAGCCGTCGGAGGGCGCGGGCTGTTGATTCCAGTCCAGCACCGAAAACACGACAACGGTGTCGACCGCATCGAAGAAGAGGGACGTGGACCTGCCCTCGATGGGAACCGTGGCCAAGAGCTCCATGCTCTCGACGGGCCAGGCCGAGAGAATGTTCAGGCCGTCGGCACTGAGCAAGAAGAGGTGGTCTCCGTCGTTCTTGACGAAGTCGGCCTCGTCGACGCCCTCCTCTTGGACGTTGGTCGAAGACCAGGTCCGGTTGCCCGAGTCTCCTTGGAGGCTTCCGCCCTGAGTCAGAGAGGTCGGACCTCCCCCAGCCGAGGGGGCAGATACCCCTTCTTCCATCACATCGCCGCCGAGCGCAATATCAACCGTTGGCAAGATCTCAGCCCCAAGGCTGAAGGGAGGCGGAATGTACTCGACCTCCTGGGTGGCGCTGGCCTTGACCCAACTGTGGTAGTCGTCACAGGACTCAAAGGCCGTCAGCTCGGGGGCCAGCTCATTCGTACAGGCCCCCAAGGCGAGAGGCAGGACGAGGGCTGCGGCGAAGGCAGACAGAGGACGAGGCGTGGGGAATCGAGACATAGAGGCTCCGGAGTGGCAAGAGATGCCCCACTGCCTGAGCAAGGACCAGGCCAGATCATCCCAGGCAGGATCCTGCCCGATCGGCTCGCGCGGCGCAGCCTCAGCGGCGTAGGATGCATCGGCATGCCCTTTACGACCTTCGCCCTGCCGCTCTTTCGTCCCGTTCGCTGGGACATCCTGGGCCTCGTCGTACTCCTCTCGTTGGTGCACCTCTTCTTGGGCTGGGGAATGCCCGACTGGGCCGAGCCCCTTCGCGTGCATGCGGACTCGCACCGCTCAGCCCCTTGGCAGATGCTGAGCTATGCGCTGGTCCACCCGGGATGGGTAGTAGCCATCGGGAACGCCATTGGGGTGGGCGTCGGCATGACGATGGCGTCCCGCACGGCAGGGCCCCTCGCAGCCTGGGTCGGCATCGTGGGGGCCTCACTCTTGGCCGGACTCTGGATGTCGCTGCAGCTCGACGGAAACGTGTCGATCGGCGGTGCGTCCCCCGCCCTCTTCGCCGCCCTCGGCATGGGCTCAGTGGCCTGGCGCCGCATCCGTCACGAGCTGACCTATGGACAACGCCGGGACCTGATCGCCGGCTTTGGGACCATCGGCTTGGTGGCCTTCGCCCTGGCCATGCCCCTGGTCCTAAACAATCCCGCAAAGTGGATCCACGGCATCGGTCTCGCTTGGGGGCTCGGCATCACCTCGCTCTTCCCCCGCCACTGGGACGGCTGAGGACTCCCCGCCCTACCGCATCGGCCTCCCAACCGCACAGCAGAGCCTCGGCCCCTAGCCGCCCAAGGGAAAGAGGTTCCCGGGTGCGAGGAGACCACGAGGATCCAAGACGTCCTTGACCGCACGCATCACCCGCAGCTGCAGTTCGCTGAAGCGGTGCTCGGCATAGGGAAGCTTGACCTTTCCCAAGCCGTGCTCAGCCGTCACTGTTCCGCCGAGGGCACAGGCCGCCTCGCACATCCGCGCCACGACCACTTCAGCCCGACCCGCCTCCTCCTCGTCCCGCACGATGAGGTTGTAGTGAGGATGACCATTCCCAACATGGCCGTATCGGACCACGCGCTCGATGGACGCCTCAGCAAGCCAGCCGTCGACCTCCTGCATGAACGGAAGCAGTTGGTCGAAGGGCACGGCCCAGTCGGTCGAGATCTTCTTTCCGCCCGCGGCGTGGTGGCTTCGACCCTCGTCGTTGAGGGTCGCGGGAACGCAGTGCCGAAGGGACCGGAGTTCCTGCTGACGGGCCCGGTCGGTGGCGACGACGGTGGCCTCAGGAAGCGCACCGTCAGTGGCCTCCAACAAAGCCCACCAACTCTCGAGCACCGTCATGCCCTCTCCCTCTTGATGCTCCTCTTCGAAGAAGATGACGGCACCCGCCGCTTCGGGCAGGACAAGGCCCGTTCCCTGGGCCCGCATGATCGCAAAGCAGGCCGCATCCAAGAGTTCGAGGCATCGAGGGCGCACCGAACCCGAGCTTCGGGCCTGTCGGCGAGCCTCCCCCACAAAACGAAGGGCGGAGGGCAGGCCGTCGAAGAAAGCAAAGCCTGCCGAAAAGGCCTCCGGCTTGGGGATGAGCTGGACTTCAACCGCAGTGATGAGACCCAGAGTCCCTTCGGATCCGCAAAAAACCTGAACCAGGTCCCGCAGTCCGGCAAAGCCCGCGGCATCCTTGTCGACCTCTGGCGCTCTGAGCCAGTGGACACTGCCGTCGAGGAGGGCGACTTCCAGACCGCGGACCCAGCGGTGGGTCGGTCCGTAGCGGAAGGTCCGCGCACCGCTTGCGTCGCAGGCAACGGTTCCACCGAGGCTGCACTCACCTTCCGAAGTGGGATCCGGCGGGTACATCAGGCCCATTGCCTCGGCTTCGTCCTTGAAGTCGCGCAAGACGGTACCCGCCCCCACGATGGCCCGTTTTCTAGCCAAATCGAAGTCTCGGATGCCTTGGAGGCGCTCGCAGCTCATGGTCCAGCCGTGAGGTGCCAGAGGGGAGCCGGTCGTGGAAGAACGCAGGCCACAGGGGGTTACCGCCACTCCTTGCGCGGAAGCCTCGGCCAGCCAATGGGCCGCCTCGGCGGCCGAAGCCGGACGCACCAGGCCTTCCGGGCTTCCCTCGAGCGGAGAGGCGTCGTGGCGGTAGCCGGCCAAGATCGCTGGATCTGTGATCAGGGCCGACTGGACAGGACCTGCAGATTCCAACACCATGGGACCCCTGGTCCGAGACCGACCTGAGGAGCCGACCTCAGGCCGCCACCCTAAGAGAGAAGAGTAGGACGAGTCTAGAGTGACCCGACGATTGGCCTGGCATGCGGCAACCGAGGGAGCAGCGGGGGACCAGACGGTTCTGCCGGGCCTCCGTTCAGGCGTCCTGCTGATTGGGGACGGTGAGGAAGCCGAGCTCCGCGACATGCGGCTAGGGCAAGTAGTCAAGCTCGGCGGGGTGGCGACCACCATCGTACGCCTGCTCGATGGAACCCGAACCGTCGAACAGCTGCTTGCAACGGCCTCTAAGATTCTCGGGGGGACGGTCAACCCGATGGGCTTGGTCGAGCTCCTTGAGGCCCTCGACCGCCGTGCACGTCTGGACACCCCCCGAGCCCGGACGGTAGTCGAACACGGCCTCGTCCGTGCCGACATCGCCGCGCTTCGAAGACTCAGCCACCGAAGGCGCCAGCTTCAAGCCTACGAAGCCAGCCGGGAGTTGGTCGCCACGCCCCCTCCGATCCGTATGGCCAGCGGAACCAAGTGGAGTTGCCGCTCCTGCACCCACTGCTGCAGTGAGAAACACCTGCTCGGACCGGTTGCGGAGGCCGAGAGGGACACAATCCTCAAAGCCTACGCGGAGAAGGGGGACGTCGTGGGTATGAGCGCGAGCAACTTCCTGCCAATTCCAGGAGAAGCCAGCGCCCCCCACTACCTGCTCCGCACCGAAGGTGGTTCGTGCGTCTATCTGGGCTCCGACGGCCTCTGCCGGATCCACACCGAGCTCGGCGAGGAACTCAAGCCGTCGGTCTGCCGCATGTTCCCCTTCCGCGGGGTCCGGACGCCCCTTGGCTGGGACCTCGGGATGAGCCTGACCTGCCCCACCGTTGCCAACGGGGGCCGCCAAGCAAAGGAAGATGCTCAGAGCGCCGCCGAGACCGCCATCTCGACGCTGCGCGTTTTGGCACCAGCCCTGCACCAGACCCCGGCTGACGTCGTCATCGACCACAATTTCGTGGCCCCCTATGCGAGGTATTCGGCATGGGAAGACGAAGTGCTTCGCCAGCTCGATGATTCCGAGGCTGATCCGATCAAGGTCTGGCTCGACGCGGTGAGTGCCGTCTTCGAGATGGTCTCGGAGACGATGACCCCGCTCGAAGACCGAGTAGACCTTGAGGAGACCATCACCAACCCGGCGCTCGCCACGACAATGAAGGCCGATGCGCTGGATGACGAGAGCAGCGTCGTGCCCAAGCAAGGGGTCGGGACGCCGAACAAAGACCCCACGGATGCGGCCGACAGCCTCTTGGCCGAGATGGCCCTGTGGTCCGAGCTCCTCGTCGGGCTGGAGGCGGCAAATCCGGACGCAATCCGGCGCTTCCGCTCAGCCATGCTTCGGCTTCGGCTCCGGCTCGGCCGCACCGTCGATGCTGCCCCAGTCCTCGCGGAACAAGCCCGCCTGGAAAACCGGGCCAGCCTGGTCGGCGGCATAGGGACGGCCACCGACACCGAGCGGACGATCGAACTGAGTACGGACTACCGAATTCGAGCCGATCTGATCCTCTCCGGACAAGAGGCAGATGTGCAGCGACGATTCCTGAGACAGGCGCTGTTCGACAAACGCACCCTGGAGTACAGCGCTCTAAGCCGAGGTGTCCTGGGAATCACCCTCTTCCTCGCCATACTCGCGATGCCCACCGAGCCCGGCGACGAACTCCGCCTCGAAGTGTCCGACATCGCCTACTTAAGCACCCACCCACAGCTGACCGACATCTTGGACACCCGAGCCACGACGCGTCGTCACGCAGTCAGCCTGGACGTCCACCGCGGTCTCTTGGGCCTGGCCGAAGCCTAGTCCTCTCCGCCTTCCTCGGCGGTTGACGACTTCTTGGCTCCCTCCGGGGGCCGCGTGTCGCCCGGCCGCAGGGCTCCTGGATTGGCACCGCCTCGCCGGCGGCCTCGGCCTCCTCGGCCCCTTCGCCGCCGACCGGGCGCCCCCTTCTCAGACCGCGTCAACTTCCCTTCACCGGCAGGCTGTCCCTCCTTGCCCCCACCAGACGGAGGGCTCCTACGGGTGCCGGCACCCCCGGATTCTCCCCGCACTCGGCGCATCTCCTCGGCCTTCTCCATCGCCTCGCGTTTGCGCACCAAGGCGTAGGGGATGTAGCGGGACTTCGGCTTGTCGCGCCGCTCGGGTTCAGCCACCTCGACAACCACGTCCCCGAAGACCTGAAGCTGGCAAGAGAGTCGCTCGCGCGTCAGATAAAAGCAGTTCCCCATGTGCTGCTCTTCCTCCCAGCGAACGGGGGAGAGCAGAGCCTCTCCTTGGACCACCGTGACCCGACACAAGGCGCAGGCGCAGCGGCCGCCACACTGACTGGCGATGGGAACCTCAACCTTGGCAGCGGCGTTGAAGACGGTCGTGCCCTCTTTGACTTCGATGGACAGACCAGAGGGGAGGAAGGTGACCGTCGGCACCCCGGCATCATAGTCCTCCATGCGGAGCTACCCAATCAGGTGTGTCTGCAGACTTCGCCAATAAGGTGGGGGGAGCTCAGGGAGCAGAGCGGAAACGCAGAGCCCCCTCGCTGTCCAGCTCCAGGCGGGGGTCAGCCGGGAGCAGGCCCCAGCGGCTCTCCAGCGGCCCGGTAGCCGAGGGGAGCCAGCCGGGGACGGCCAACTGGCGCACCAGGGAATCGACTGCTGGGCCAATCGGGCCCCGGAGGCGGCCCAACAGGAGGGCACGGCCTACCTTTGCGGCAACGCTCCCGCTCCAAGCCGCCAGGAGCTGGCCCTGCTCGTCAACCGACAAGAGCCTCCCTCGGTCGTCCACGTGAACTACCTGGCCGTCGGGCCCCTCGATCCGCCAGATGATGCGGCTGCGGTCCAGCGGGAGCCAGCCGCTGAGGCTCTCGGGAGACCGCGGCAGTAGGGCGCGGGCTGCGAGAAGAGTGGCATCGGAATCGGCGAGGAAGCGGCGCTGCGGATCGGCCTCCAGGGGCCCAGAGGCGTAGTGGTCCAGTGCCGTCTCGCGGGCATCACTGGGTAGGGCTGGCCACACCAAAGGTGGGTCGGCTCCGCTGCCTCCCGGACCAAAACCCGGAGGACCACCGACGGTCGCGTCTTGGCTGCCCGCCGGCAAGCCGCCCACCGCCACGTCCAGCTCCCACGGGCCCCCCTCGGTGTGGGCCAGGCCGTCGTAGGTAATCAGACCAAGGCCTTGGGGCGAAAGCCCGACTATGGACTCGGGCCGCCAGCCGGGAGGAGCCGACGGCCACGTACGCCGGCGGGCCAACGCCCGCAGGGCTCCGAGAGCGGGAAGGGAGAGGGCAGCCGTCTCCGGGGGCAGGGCGAGCCAGTTTCGGTGCTCGGCGATGCGGGGATGGAGATCACCGGAGACGATCAGTGCATCGAGGACGGAGGCACGAGACTGACCGGCAGGAGCCGGTACCAGGCGCTCGGCTCCCGGCAGAGGCGGTAGCAGATCCCCCGAGCCCGCCAAGGCCCCACCGCCAGGAAGATGGGCCGACCACAGCCTTACCTCGGTCCGTGGACGGGTCCAGGCAACTGGGCTACTGGCAAGTCCTGCCGGGAGATGAGCCCGCTCCCCACGGTGAGGAGCAAGCCCACTCCACCACCGCCAGACCCCTCGAACCGAGCCCAACGGGAGCGACGATGGATGGGGCTCCTGTCTCGATTCCTCCTCATCCGCATCCTCCAGTCCCCCCAGGGAATCAATCCTGGCCAACGGTCTTCCCGCGTCATCCAGCAGCGCGAGGCCGCCGTCAAAGCCGAGCGCCGCCCCGGCACCAAAGGGTGAGGGCAGCCAGCGCGCGCCCCCCACGTCGTCGGGGCTCAAGGCATCTCCAGCTCCATCCCCTGCCGCCTTCGACACATCGCTTCCAGACTCACCGGCCAGCAGAGCGCCGATCGGATCGGGGTTGGCGGCACGAGTCGCCGGATCGGTCCAGCGGCCGATCGGGTCCTCATCCTCTTCTTCGACAGGGAGGACCGTCGACCAGAGTCGGTGTCCATCTGCCCCCCGCAGTTCCAGGCGCCGACTGCCGGGTTCCAGCCCGACGGACGAAAGCTCCTCGTCAGACTCGATCCCCAAGGCGTCGGCCAGAATCGGAGCAGCTCCGCCTCCGGTGCCGTCTAGCGATTGCACCTGCAGGCGAAGGGGGGTGGGAGACAAGCGCTCCCAGCCGGAGATTCGACCCAGACCGTCGCGTCGCAGCTCCAGGTGAGCGCCGGCCAATCCCCATTCGACGGCATCGATGCGGCCGGCTCCGTCGCGACGCAGAAGAACACGCAGATCTTCTCCCTCAGCATCGCGACCGGGAAAAACGACGGCCCGTGCTTCGCCCGTCGTCTCACGAGCGACCTGCACCAGGGCAAGGTCACCTCGCGTCCACTGGCGGAAGAGGCCTCGGGGATCGGACTGCAAGACGTGGAGGTCCCGCTCGCCCCCAGGACCGGCTTGATCGACCTCGACGACCGATGCGCCGAGCCAACGCAGCCGAACAGCACCCGTTCGGGTCAGTCGACCGGTACGACTTTGGACGATCTCCCGCTCCCAATCCGGCACCGCCTCGTCCCCTGAGCCTTGGAAACTCACGCGGCCGACCCGACCGCTTGCGCTTCGCCGGAGCGACCAGCGCATTTCGGACTTGGTGTCCGACCAAAACTCCAGCGCCGCATCGACGTCGTAGCCCCGCCTCCAGCGGCCAATGCGGGACGGTCCCGACTCGCCGTATTCGACCTGTACCGCCCGCTTCTCGCCGAGAAGGAGTCCATGCAAACGCCCGGCCCGATCCCATTCCAGCCGGGCCGGCTCGGAAGAGTCTGCGAGCGTCCAACTCTCCGGTCGTCCCGTAGGGCTCCTCCGAAGACTCCAGCTGCGGCCTCCCACCGAGAGGGTCTTCAGGCGTCCTGCCTGGTCGCGTCCAAGGCGCCAGCTCAGCCCTTCCGGAGCC
>CAZQTQ010000061.1:0-14848 GCA_964596025.1 uncultured Rickettsiales bacterium | reverse complement strand
GTCTTCCTCGCCGGAGGTGCGACCGGTCGAGCAAGCCACCAACGCAACCATCACGGTGAGTACAACAAGGAAGAAAAATAGACTGAATCCACGAAGAGAGAGCTTAGTCACGGAATCTCCAAGTTGGGGACGAGAGCCAGAGAGCGTCGTTTAGTAGGTTCAAGACAGCACAGACAGAGTAGCTAAGACCCCAGCCACCGGTCTAGTTGGAGTGCATAGACACCGCAACGACCTCCATAGTAGAGGGTCTCGCCCGAAGGATGCAGGGCAAGGGAACGCACGAGGGCGCCAGTGTGAAGCCGCTTCCGGCTACCCTTCTCGCCCAACGGAAGCGCAAAAAGCGCGCCCTCGTAGGTAGCCGAAGCCAGGGCGTAGTCCATTTGGGGGCGAACTGCGATGGCGCGGGTTCCGTACCCCGTCCTCCAGTACTCGGATACCTCGAAGGTGCCGAGGTTCATGCGCCAGACTTGCCCCTCTTGAAACCGGGCAATGAGGACGTCACGAGTCCCTGGAATGGGGGTAACTCCCCAGATGAAGTCGCCGATGGACTTCCGGCGAGTCCATTGCCTTTTCTTAATGCTCATCGCCACCACCTCGTGGCCGTACCAAAGAGGAAATCCGATGATCTCGCCACTGACCGGATCTTCGACCAGTTCCTCGAACGAGCCCTGGTAGTTCAGCCGGAATCGATCTTCCGGGCGGTTGACCGTCGGGTCGATGATGAGCAACTCGGGCGTGTACTCACAGCCCAAGACCAGGCGTTCCCTCTGGGGCAGCCACACCCCCGCCGCGATGAAGCACTGGTCGGTGTAGAAATCGTCGCCGACCGAAGCGCCGTCTTTCGCCCGAACGACCTGAATTCGCGACGAGTCGTTGGAATGGCTGACCATCGAGGTCCAGACCTCGCCGTTGGGCAGCGGGATCTGCTCCTCGGGGAACGCGCCGTTCAACCGCTCGTTCCAATCCAGGAGAGGCAGTGGACTTCCCTCGGGAAGGGAGAAGCGCAAGGTCCGGAGGTCCTCCCGAATCACGACCCAAAGCTGCCGACCCCGGTCCACCACATGCGTCTGAAAGGCACCGGTGTGGTCGCTCAAGCGGCTCAGTCCCGGTACCTCCTCGGTCTGCGGGCAGCCCCACGCGCTCAGGACCTGGGTCGGCACGGCCAGAAGGGTGGCCAGAGTTCCCGCATGGAAAAGAGGGCGAAGCCAACCGGAGGGAAGGGCAGCCAGCCGGGGAACTAGGGGCCAACCATGGCGAACGGCAAAGACCGACAGCGGCACCAGGATCAAGAGCGAGCCCCACTCGGCGATCGCGATCAAGACCGGACCGGAGGGGATTTGCTCGAGGAAGTACTGCACCCAAGCGCTGAGCCCGCCCTCGGTCGTTATGGCCGACCCGATGCCCGGGCCCGAGACGTAGATCGTGTGGATGAGGAAGAAGGCGCTCATGCCGGCAAAGAGCGGAAGGGCGAACCCCCGGAGGTCATCCAGGGCTCCCCGGGGATGCGCGCAGATCGGTGCCAGGGCGGCACGCCAACCCCGGGCCGAACCGGGCTCGGACCGACCGACGGGGGTGAAGGTCGAGACCAGAACCAGCGCAATGGCAAGGAAAGTCCAGGGGAGGCGAGGCGCCGACATTCCTGCCCCATAAGCAATAACGGCAAGGAGGCCTAGAGCGGCCGGCAGAGCCGCCAACTCTGCGAGGAGCCGGGCACCCAAGCGCAAGGGCCCGGCTCGACGCAAGACGGCAATGCCGGCGAAGAAGGCGCCTGCGACAACCACACCGCGCACCATGGCCACGGAGTCCCCTGCCTCGGTGACCAAAGACGTGGCCTCCAGTCGATAGGCTGAGCGCCACACCGCCAGGGAGATTCCCGTCTGAACCGTCAGGCCGAGCGAGTTCTTGAGCCCCAACCAGCTGTGGGCCACGGTGGCGAGAATCACGGGGAAGAGCGCGACCTCCACCGAGAGAACCAAGCGTGTCGCCCAGATCCTCGGGCCACTGGACTCGGATTTGACCTCTTCGCTCACTCCCGAACCTCCACCGCCGCAGGATCCACCCGAACTATTCCACAGTCGGTCGCAAGGACCGCTCGTCCCCGGTCGTCCACGATCAGGTCCCGGGCCTGTCCGCAGACGGGGTACGCGCGCCGAGCAAAGGGGGGCTTGGTGTCGACGGCCCACAGGATGCCGGAGTACGAGGCAGACACCCAGAGAGTTCCGCTTCGGTCGTCGAGCGCCATGGCCCGGACTCCAAAGGACAGCGGCACCTGGGCCAGGGTCTCCAGGCTCTCATCGTCGAGAACAAGGAGTACTCCTTCGAAGAAGCGAGGCAAGAAGATCTGGCCGGCGGAATCCACCGCAATCTCCCAGTTAAACGAGCCGATTTCCCGAGAGCCCAGAAGCTCGCCGCTCGGCCACGAGTAGTGAAAGATCTCGGGCATTCCCCATAGCGACACGCCAAATAGGCTGTTCCCATCGGGATGGAAGGCACCGGCCTCGAGATCGTCTTCCAGGGGGATCTTGCCGACCAGTTCGGCTCCTTCGGGCCGAAACACATGCCCTGCTCGGTTGCCTTCGCAGCCGATAAGGACATCGCCGGCCTGCAGGTCCAAATCAGCAGGGGTGCTCGGCGGGATCGGGATAAGTGAAGAGATGAGGCAAGCGGTCAAGCGGAAGGGGGTCAGCAGCCCCTCGTCGAGGTCCAAGATGTGGAATCCACCATCGTCGTAGGCTGCCTGCTCATTCTCCTGCTCCTCCGGGGAGAAAGAGGTCGAGGCGTAAAGAAGCGACCCGTGGGGACCCCAAAGTTCTTCGACGGAGTCCACGCCCTCGGCTTCCAGCGGGAAGACGCGCTCCGCGCCCGAGGGGTCCAGGAAACCGATCGCAATGTCATCTCGATCGGTAAAGAAGATGCGCCCGCTCGACGGGTCGTGGCGCAGAGCAAAGAGCCCCGTCCGTGCGCTGAGGGTCTCGAATCCAGGGGGTTGAGGCTGGGGCTGGACCCAAAGCCCCACGAGGAGGCCACGGGAAGCGCAGAGAACGGCCCAAGCAATCAGTGGCGCAGCGGCAAACAACGCCTGAACGGGCAGGGGGGCGGGGGAGGGGGAGGACTCAGCCCGCGGCTGCGATTTCCCGGCAGAGAGGGCGAGGACAACGAGTCCGGCCGCAGAGAGGGTCCCAGCAATGGCGCGACCCACCGAAGGCGCAGCGCTCCACTCCCACGCCAGGAGGCAGAGACAAGCTGCGCCAGCCACGAGGCCCGAAACGCGCGATCGGATGCCCGGTGCCGAGACGGCGGCATCCGTCGAATCCTCGGATCGCCGTCCAACGACGGGTCCGGGCTCACAGGCCCAGTACGAAACGACCAAACCCATCACGAGCCAGATCAGGCCTGCCGCCCAGGCACTTCCTCCCACCCAATCGAGCCACAACTCGCCCCACTGAAACACCGGGCTGTGGGAGCCCGGGCCCTCGAGAAGGGTGAATCCGGCCAGCATTCCGGCGGCACCAGCACCTACCGCCGCGACAGTCCGCAGAGAGAGCGGCCCCGCACCCAGCATGCGTCGCCGCCAGCCACGATCCGGCAACAACGAAGAGGAGAGCCCCATCAGGAGAATGCCGGTCCAAAACAGGGGCCGATCGATGGCGATACCGACGACGACCACCCCGTAGAGACCCAGCATGCCAAAGAGGGCCCAGAGGGCTTCGATTGCGCGGCCTACGATCCGCAACCTCCTCGGCAAGAGCGACCCCCATCGAAGCAGTGCGCCGGTCGCCACGGCGACGAGGAGAAGCACAGGCAGACCGAGGACCGGGTACAGCGCCACAGGACTCGCCTCGAAGCCACTGCTGTAGAGCGACAGCAGGCCGAGGACGAGCGCCTGCTCGAGTGCTCC
This sequence comes from uncultured Rickettsiales bacterium, assembly GCA_964596025.1. GTDB lineage: Bacteria > Myxococcota_A > UBA796 > UBA9615 > UBA9615 > CAZQTQ01. Next base: position 10,950 of record CAZQTQ010000061.1, on the reverse strand, counting down.
GAGCCGGTGGTGGACGCCCAAACCCACAGAGAGGACCAATGGAGCGGCCAAGGCGAAGCCCAGGACGAGGAGGGTGCGTCGCACGCCCAGAGCCTATCAGGCGCCCCCAGGCCCGCACCGAGAGCCAGACGCTGTGTCATCATGTGCCCCGTGCGGAATTCCCTGCTGTCCACTGCTTGCGCCGTCCTTTGGGGCCTTCTGTGGACCCTTGGCCCCTCCCTGTCCTCCGGCTGCATGTCGAACTCCCGCAACGACGACGACGGCCACGGGGATGACGACAGCCAGGGAGACGACGACAGCCAGGGAGACGACGACAGCCAGGGAGACGACGACACCTCAACGATCGAACTTCCCGAAGGGGACCCGGCGGAGATCGAGCTCGGTGACGAAGTCCTCTGCAAGAGCCCCAGCGGGAGCACAGGACTTCTTCCCATGGAGGATGTCACCGACGAGTGCGGCGCAGCTTTCGAGTCCGCTGTCCCGCTCTGGGACGACGTCGAGAACGGTTACTCCTCCCTCGATGTCGAACTCCTCGGGGGCTTTGTCGCCGCCGACCTCTTGGGTGACGACTCCATCGATCTGCTGTTCGCCGATGTCGAAAACGGGGTTCGTGTCTTCACCGGGGACGGAGACTTCGGCTTTGAAGAGGTCGATGCCGCCACGATCGGGCTCAGCATCGACGAACCGTACCTGGTGGGCGCTTCGGCAGCCGATGTAGACGCCGACGGAGACCTAGACCTCTACCTCGTCGATCGAGCCAGCAACTACTACTTCGAGAACCAAGGCGGCACCTTTGTCGACCGTACAGAAGCACTGAACCTTGGCGGCGCGCCGGTACGCAGCGTTACCGGCGCCTGGGCCGACCCCGATCGGGACGGCGACCTGGATCTCTTCGTCGCCAACCATGGGGCGGGCACCTACTTCCCCGACGACTCCTACGACCCCGAGCGGGATGCCTACTTCGTCCAGGGAGCAAACGGCAGCTTCACCGACGAGATCGATACCATCTATCCGAGCATTTCCGACGGCTTCGGCTTCATTGGAGGCTGGCTCGATGCCGACAACGATGGCTGGCTCGACCTGTATGTCGTCAACGATCTCGCTACCGAGGATGAGCCGCACCCCGGAAACCAGTTCGTGCGAAACCGGGGCGGGGCGGGCGACGGAGGCCCGCAATACGAGCCGTACCCGCAGGCCCAGTTGGATATTCCGATGCTGGGCATGGGCCTGGGCGTTGGCGACCTCGATCAAGACGGCGACTTCGACATCCACGTCTCCAACGCAGGTCCGAGCCTCTTGGCGCGAAATGACGGCAATCTGCTGTTCACGGACGTCTCGCTCGCCGTCGGCGGGCTCAGCGCCTCCGAACGGGGGGACATCTCCTGGTCGACGCTCTTCTTCGATCACGACAACGACAGCCGCCAAGAGCTGCTCTTGACCTTCGGATTCATGCCTAGCAAGGCTGAGGCTCCCAAAGGCAAGGGACCAAACATGACCAACAACGCCGAAAACCAGTACGACGCTCTCTGGCGCTGGGATCCCAAGACAGAGACCTACACCGACATCGCGGGGGATGTTGGAGTCGATGACCCGGCCTACACCCGCACCGCCCTGGCGGTTGATGTCGATCGGAATGGCTTCCTCGATCTCATCACCTGGGGACTCTACTCCGGTCCCCACTTCCACCGCGCGGCATGCAACGCCAACCGATGGCTTCGGGTAGTCCTGGAAGACACGACAGCCCGGAATCTCAGAGGACTCGGTGCTCGGGTCGAAGCCCGCCTCCCCGGAGGCCGGAAGGTCGTGACCTTTGTGGACGGCGGCTCCACCGGCCTGGCTAGCTCTGGGCAACCAGAAGCCCACCTCGGCCTCGGAGATGCCGAGATCGTGGGTCTGGTCGTGGTGTGGCCCGACGGCAGCAAGACCGTAAACGCCAATGTCCCCACCAACCGAGAGGTCGTCCTTCGCCGCTAGGGGGCGGAAAAACGAGCCTTTTCCAGCCAGATCGGACGAGCGCTTTAACCTTCCTTCCGGTCCTCGGGTCCACGGCAAGAGCAACCTTCGAGCTCACCTTTACGCCTTTCCAACGCCGCCACCGAGGTTCCACTCCATGCCCCGAGTACACCACCTCCGTCTTCCCGTCTTTGTTCTCATCGCCGCATTAACCTCCTGTTCGGACGCAGGCGGCACCCTGGGCGGCGACAGCGACAACAACGGGGGCGACGCCCCCGGAGACGCGTCTTGCTGGGAAGCAGCAACCCTCCTCGATCTCAGCAAGGCTGCCGGCGCAGGGACCGATCCAACAACCGGCGACGCCTACGCTAAGCCCGAGCTCAGCGGGCACTGCGACGACAACCAGTTTGTGGTGACGAGCAACGGCATGCCCCACTACCGATTTGTCGCCATGACGCCCAACGCTCTGGTGGCAGCGGACAACGAGTGGAGCCTTCCCCGCAGTCCTGCCGTAGCCGACGAGCCGACCTCGATCCCACTCTTGGGGCAGGCCGGCTTTACCGTGGCCGGGACCAGCTGGTTCGGACCCAACGAGGGAGACTTTCCAGATCCCTACGGCGACCCGATCTACAACGGGATCACCGACGAGTGCATGGGCCACACCGCCTTTGAGTACCACCACCATGCCCTAGTCCAGAAGTGCCTGGTACAAAGCGGCGTCGTCTACGAACCGTGGCTGAATGAGGCTCCAGCGACTAGCGAGCCCTCGCCCGTGATCGGTTGGGCCTTCGACGGCTTCCCCATCTACGGGCCCTACGGCTGCGTCGACGACGACTGCACCGAAGTGATTGAGTTCAAGAGCTCCTGGAACCGAATAGGGGATCCTAGGACCTATGCCTGGGATGCCCACGAGTACGTGGCTCGCGACGGCGAGGAGTACCTTGACCAGTGCAACGGACGCATCGGGCCCGATGGGGCCTACGGCTACCACGCAACCGCTGACTTCCCCTACATCCTTGGCTGCTTCGCCGGCACTCCAATCGCCGGGCTGGGCGACGGCGGGGGCAACAACGGGGGCGGAAACGGCAAGGGCCCCATCTCCTGCGAGACCGAAGACGACTGCGAGGGGATGTGTCCCCCAGGATCGCTCGGATGCACCTGCCACGATTCCCCGATGGCCGGACGGATCTGCGTCCCAACCTGCAACACAACCGAGGACTGCCCGGACATCGACATGGGGGCCCTCATCTGCGAGGTGAACCAAGGCATCTGCGTCCCGGAGGGGGGGCCGCCCGGTGGGCCCCAGTAGAGACAACAGGCTGAGCGTGTCCATCCCACGTCCTGAGGGCCGACAAACCCGGGGGACCGGGCTGCTGCTCGGAGCCCTGCTGTCCGCCCTCCTGTGCCTGGGCTGCGAGGACGCCGGCCTGGGGAGCGCCTCTGGATCCGACGCCGCAGATCCCAACGAAGCCGGCATTCGGTTGTCTCAGATCCGCTACGCGCTGCGCTGGGACCTCGGCGGCATCGAAGTGGAGGAGGACGGAGCCCTGCGCTTTCAGACCGACACAGGCCTCCAAGTTCACCTGACCGAAGGCTACGTCGTCACCTATGGCCTCTCGCTCGTGCCCTGTGCCTCGGAGGATGACCCAAGCCTCGCCGCGCGCATTCTGGGCATACGGAGCGCCCGAGCCGACCACAGCTACGATCCGGATCCTTCCTCGCTTCCCTACGGCCAAGCCGAGTCCCTCCTCGATCTCGCCTCGAGAGACCTGGGCCCCTTTGACTTCCCTTCCGCGCCGTACTGCAGCTTCCATCATCTGGTCGCGCGAGGCGAAGAAGCCACAGGCAGCCTGCCCGACGACTGGGACATGATCGGAACCAGCCTCCACCTACGCGGCACGACCTGGGACTCCGATCCCGTAGACGCCCGGGCACTCGCCGTAGACGCCACGGCGGCCTACTCGCAGTGGTCGCCCCTGAACCGATGGGAGTCCTGGGAACTAATCCAGCAATTGGGAGCCGGAGGGGCACTGGAGATCAACCTCTACCGCAATCCCGCCCACCTTCTAAACGGCATCGATCTGGAGACGGCGAGCCCGGACGAAGTCGCGTGGCGCAGCCTCGAGAACTTCGTGGAGAACACTCGCGTGGAGTTTGTTCGCCCCCAAGGCTCCTAGCGCTCCCCCCCTACAACTTCGGGGGTCACCGGCTCAGATCACCCGATCCCGAGCGTAGCTGAGCAGGGTCCCGATGTAGGACTCCAGCGGAGGCACCGACACCCCCAAGGGCCCCAAGACCGCCTCGGTGCGCTCAGTGTCGTAGATCGCCCGGTGTGCCAGACCGTCGGCCAACTCAGGGGGCAGGTTGAGAAGCTGGTCCAGCGCCATCCGCACGGGGCCGGAGCGCCTGCCGCGAAGAAACATCGCAAGGGGGCGACCTCGACTCGAAATGAAGGGACCGCGGATGCCTAGCTCGCTGGCCACGAGGCGGACCAGGCTCTCCACCGTCCGGGCATCGGGATCGCAGAGATGAAAGGTCTTCCCCTCCGCCTCCTCGTGCCAAGCGAGCCTCCGGATGGCAGTGGCAGCGTAATCGACAGGCACGAGGTCAACCCAAGCCCAATCCCCACCAGGCACCCACGGGAGAATGCGCAGTGGCGCAGGAAGGCTGGCCATTCGAAGGAGCAGCAGGAAGAGGTGGTAGACACCGTCCACCTTCTCGACCCGCCCTGTCTGGGCGTCGCCGACCAGGTGAGAGGGGCGAACCACAGTGATCGGCAGACGGTCCATCGCCTGCACGACGGCTTGCTCTCCAAGCATCTTGGTGCGCGAGCAGTGGTTGTAGTGGCTCTGCCCCACGTCGAGCATGGCTTCTGTGAAGCGGCCCTCGAAGTCCCCCGCAACCGAGGCGGCCGAACAATGCACGATTCGACGAAGCGCTGTGGCGCCGTCCAGGGTGCGAAGAAGCTCCTGGGTGCCCTCCACATTGGAGCGATGGGCCAACTTGGAGTCCACGGCCAGGTGAGTCGCTGCCCCGCAATGGATCACGATCTCGGTCTCCGAGAGCATCCGATCCCGGCCGACTTCGTCGTCGAAGATCCCGGGATGGCACAGATCACCGCTCAAGAAGGTGACCTGGGCTCCGGCCTCATTGTGGGTCCGGCTCCAGTGCTTCAGCCAGGCTTCGCCTCCCCGTCGGCTCCCCCGACGGCAGAGGGCCAGGACCTGGTGACCCTCGATAGCCAATGCCTCGACGAGGCGCTGCCCCAGAAAACCCGTGGCACCCGTAACAAAGACTGTGGTGGACTTCTCACTCATTGCAATGGCTGATGGTCCCTGTCCCGAAGGCTAGGGCACGTCCTGCGCCCCAAAGGCGACCTTGAGGAGATAACTAAACTTCGAGTCCTTGATGCGCAGCGCGTTCGCTGCGAGAAGCATCGGGTGAAGGACGTCGGCGCCATCGAATCGTGCGACGAGGTCGATGAGCGGCTCCAGCCTCTTCTCGCGCCTCCCGATCAAGGGAATCAGGCCCATCTGAAGCAGCAGCTTGCGGTAGGCCTGCGGCTCCTGGGCCAGACGTCCCCGGGTCGGACACTGCTCCAGATGGCCGTGCTCGATCCGGCGCACGTCCTCCTCGGTCAGCTCGCCAAACTCCAAGCCCTTGCGCACGATGTCCGTGGCCGGGAAATAGGTCAGCGGAAAAACGAGGATGCGGTCGGGGCCGATCCGACGGAAGAGCTCGACGTCCCGCCGTCGATCCCCCGGACTCTCGCCCGGAGCACCGAGGATCTTGTCAACCGACAGGCGGATGCCATGTTCACGGATGACGGCAGCGGTCGACAGGACCTTCTCATCCGTCTCCCGCCGGTTCATGACCTCCTTGCGCACCGAGCCACTGCCCGACTGCACCCCCATGGTCATCATCCAGCAGCCCGCCTTCGCCATGCGCCTGACAAGGTCGCGGTCTAGGCCAGCCGGGTAGGTGTAGCACCAAAAGGGGATGTCAATTTCGGCCGCATAGGCCTCCAAGAAGGGGTCCAACCACCGCCGATCGACCGTGAAGACATCGTCCATAAAGGACACCCGCTTGACGCGTCCGCGGGCCTTGACGACCCGTAGTTCCTCGATGGTCGCCTCGACGCTTCGCCGGCGGTAGCGACGCTTGTCCCCCACCGCCGCGTAGTTGCGGTGGTACATCTCGACCGAGCAATAGGAGCAGGCGTAGGGACAGCCGCGGGACCCCATGCAGAGGTAGTTCTCCTCCATGACCGGGACCTTGTCATAGAAGAGCGAATAGTCCCGGAAGGGAAGGGTGTCCAGGTCATCGATGTAGGGGCGCAGTTCGTTGCGGACGACGCCCTCTGCGGTTCGGACCCAGAGGTTCTTGATGTCGGTGGGTAGCCCCGGCTCATCGCAGCGATCCACGAACTCGAGCAGCGCCCCCTCCCCTTCGCCACGGATGAGTGCGTCGACTTGCGGATACTGCAGTACCACCTCGGGCACCGAGGTCACGTGGACGCCGCCGAAGAGGTTGCAGCACGCGGGCACCGCCTCCTTGATGAGCTGTGCCACGCCCAACAGCCACTGAAAGTTGTCCGTGTAGGCGCTGTAGCAGACGACGTGCGGTTGCCATGCGTAGGCCAGATCGACGATCTTCCGGGTCTTGTCGAACTGCCGAAGGAGGCCCGGGACACGAACCAACGGCTCGCCTCGGAAGATCTGCGGATCAAAGGCCAGCCTCACCTCGTGGCCAGCCGCTTTGAGAGCTGCGCTCAGGTAGGTCAGACCGATGTGCTCGTTGCTGTTGTAGACAAAGAGCACCCGCTTCGGGTCAGCGGTCTTTGGGATCACGGGGTCCCAGCGGCTAGGCAGCCGCCTCCCGGAAATAGTACTTGTACATCCCCGCTGCGATCTTGGCGTAGTTGAGGATGTCGCGTGGCTTGTGCTCGTGCACCAAGAGGCGTCCAATCTGGCTGGGCTGGAGGTAGAAACGCCAGATGAAGGACCGGCCGTAGCCCTTGAGCCGCGCACTGTCGAGACCGAACTCTAGCTGCTCGTAGACCGGCACCTGTTCCTCATGACCATCCACCATCCGCGCCCAGAAGCCGGGCTCGATCTTCCCCTCTTCCTGCGCTCGGGCGTAGATCTCGGTCGCAGGATAGATGTACAGCGGCTGGAAGTTGGCGAAGGTGGGCTTCAGGGACCGCACCAAGCTCAGGGTCCGGTAGACCTCGTAGGGCCGCTCGCCGGGGAATCCAAAGATGATGTTGGCCACGCTCTTAATCCCAGCCTCACGCGTCCACTGGAAAGCGAGCTGGAAGCGCTCGTCCTTGATGCGCTTGCCTGCGACGCTCATCCGCACCCGCTCGGTGCTGGCATCGATGCCGTACGCCACCTTGTCGCAGCCCGCCTCGCCCATGCGCTTGAGCAGATCCTGCTCGACAATGTCCGCGCGGGTCTGACAGCCCCACTTGATCCCCATGCCCTCCAGGGCATCGCACAGTTCGTGGATCAGCGCCTTGTTCAGGGTGAAGGTCTCGTCGACAAACTCCACATAGTCGATGCCGTAGCGGTCCCGCATCTCGGTTAGCTCGGTGACAACGTTGTCGACGTGCCGGTAGCGCATCCGCAGCTTGCTGGTCTGAGTCGCTCCGCTGCAGAACGAGCAGGTGTACGGGCAGCCACGGGCCATAATTATGGAGCCAATGGTGTGCGAGGACATCGGGTTGAAGTAGGCGTCCACGTCCAAGAGGTGCCGGGCAGGCAAGGGCAATTCGTCGAGGTCGGGGGTGAGTCGGTGGGTGTTCACCGAGAACTTCCCGCACCGATTCGAGATGACTCCAGCGATCGACTCGGGGTCGCCCTTGCCGCGGAGGAGCGCGTCGCAGAGGGCCGGGAGGGCGTACTCCCCGTCCCACATCACACCCCATCGCAGGCCGATATCCCGGATGATCTCCGGGTGGTAGGAGGTGTGGTGGCCGCCAACCACGAGCTCGCCGATGACGCCGTCCGCTTCCAACTTGCGCAGCCCCGGGAGCAGCTCCCCAAAGGTGCCGAGATCCGGCGTGAAGAGGGTGATGCCCAGGATGGCTGGTGAGCGGCGGGCGATCTCGTCGATCAGCGCCTGGCCGGGGTATTCGGGCGGGCAATTCGCGTCGAGGATCTCGACGGTGTAGCCCTCCCGCTCGAGCATGGAGGCGAGATAGCACAAGCCAAGCGGCGGATGCAGAACCCACTTGTTCCGCACCGAATGGAGATTCACCAGCAGGACATCAAGAGCCAGAACCACGCTCCTCCACAGGGAAGTATAGACGGGGCAGGGGGCAGGGCGCAGAGCAAAACCCCGTCCCGTGTCAGCGCGGGAGCCGGAGGGCACGAGGAGCCGGGTATCCTTGCCGAGTGGACGACACGCCAAAGCCGCCCCCTGAGCGCCCCCAGGCGGACGGGCCCGACTCGGACACCGGCAAGGGGAGTGCTGCCTCGAACGGGAAAGACGGGCCCGACTCGGACGCCGGCAAGGGGGTTCCTAGCTCGATCGGGACAGCCAGTCCGGGAGGGCCCCCGAGCAAAGACGCCAAGGCCTCAACCGAACGCCTGAGTCCTTCCGACTTGGCCCCCCTTGCCCTGCTCCTGGTTGTCCAACAGATCCTGTTTTGGACCATTGTGCTGTCCAACAACCCCCAGGTCAGCGTCACCTTCGACTGCGTGGCCGGGGCCATGGGCCTCGAGATCCTGCGCGGATTCACCTTTTCCCCTCTGGACACCTACGACGGAGTCTTGGGCGGCATCTTCGTAGGTGCCCTCTTCGGGTCGCCCCTCTTCGCCACCTTCGGCTTCTCCGGCTTCACCCTCAAGCTAGCCGCGTCCGCCTTCATCCTCGCCACCCTCAGCGCTTGCTGGATCTTCCTCCGCCGCAGCCTCGGCCCGCTCGCCGCCTTCCTGGGCACCGCAACCCTGGCGTTTCCTCCCCCCATCCACTTCCAGGCCTCGGCGATCCTCGGGAACTGGCACTACACAGAGATCCTCTTCGACCTTCTCTGTGCCCTACTTCTGTACAGCTTGGTTTGGGGTGGACGGGGCCGAGACTCACGCTTGGCCCTGGGAGGCGGAGTTCTGGTGGGCTTGACGCTCTTCAACTCCTTTGGGTCCTTCATCTTCCTCTCAGCCTATGCCGCCATTGGCTGGGCGACCCTCCGGGGGCGCATGGCTTTGAAGGCGCTGGCACTGCTGGGCCTCGGCACGATCGCAGGCTCATCACCGTTCTGGTGGAAGGTGCTGATCCATGCGCCCTTTGGAATGGCCACGGGACAAAAGGTGCCGGTTCCCGAAGAGATGACCAACCTCTCCATCTCCTGGAACAAAGCCATGGAGATGTTCGTAGACGGCGGCTTCGCCTACGGACTCCACGTTCAGGACTTCTTGGACATCCCAAGAGGGAGCGCGCTCAGCTGGGGCCTGGCCCATACGATGACGGCGGCCCTCTTTCTGGGGTGGATTCTCCTCCTTGTCCGCACCGCTCCCTCACTCAAGGCGCTGGCACTTGGAGCCCTGCCTGGACGCAGTCCTGCCGATCCGGCGCAGCTCAGCCCAGCGGTGATTCCCGCTGCGATGGGCCTCGTCTACCTCGCGGCCTTCTACCTCAGCGACATGAGCCTGGAGCTCTTGCCCTGGTACCTGACGAACCCGCGGGAGCTGGGCCACGCCACCCTGACACCCTGGGTCTTTGTGCTCGGCCTGTCTGGGGCGGTAGCAGCAGCCAGCTTCATCCAAGAAGCCCGAGGCCGACCGGTACCTCCGGGTCTGTGGAGCTACGGAGGCGGAAACACCACTGCAACCGGACGGCCAACGGCCGAGACGGCGGACGCGAGATCACCCGCGACCGCTCTGGCGGCACTGAGCGCCTTGCTCCTGCTGGCCTTGCTCCTGGCAAACCTGACCGCCCTGTTGGGGGCGGTCCGACCCTGGGGTCGGCTGCAGGGAATGGAGTCCGCGTTCCGCGGCCAGTGCTTCGACGTGCACGGCTTCTACATGGTGCCCAAGCTCGGCGGCGACCTCGATCACGCCGGTACCCTCTGCAATCGCTACGGCTCAAAGGCCGCCCAGGAATGCCGGCGGGGAGCCGCTTGGGCGGCAGGCTTCCTCCAGGCGAATTCCGAAGACGAAGGCGGCCCGCCCATGGGTCCAGCATGTGACTCTCTGGTCCCGCCCTGGCGTAGGGAGTGCTTCCGGGGCCTGGGCTGGGCGCTGCAGTCCATGGGGCAAGGCGGCATCGTGGCCAACGCGCCGGAGGTCGAGGCCTGCGATTCCCTGCCGAACAAGGCCGACCAAGCCGCATGTTGGAGGGGCGTGGGCTTTCCGTTGGGCGATCACCTCCACCCCTCCCCAGAGCGCCTGATGCGGGCCCTGCAGGACTTTCCGAGTTCCCGACGTCAGGACATCGCTCGGGGTGCAGCCACTCATATTGGGCGCAGCTACAGCAGCCTTCGCTTCATGCAGCGCCTCTGTTCCCAATGGGACCCAGATCTCCGGGACGCCTGCGGCAGCGGCGTGGAGGACAGCTTGTCCTTCCGAACGGACGCGGCAGCGGTCCGCGGCCGCTAGGGGTGGGTGGCCCGATCCCTCGGCCCGCCAGGAACCGTGCGCGAACCGGTCCGGAAGGCCTCGAGTCCAAAGAACATGCCCCTGGTCAGCGGGCCTGCGGATTTCGGGCAAGATGAGGAGCGGACACTCCACGATGGCTGGACGACGGTCTACAAATAGCGCGCCCCCTGATGGGGGACCGGCCGAACACTCGGGCGCCTGCGCTCCCAGAACGGCCCTTTCGGTCCCCTTGGCGCCGCCCCTGTGGGAACGGCCGGCCGAGCAAATCAGCTCCGCCCGCGCTTCCTTCCTTTCGGTCTCTGGCACCCTCCCTCCCGCATCCTCCACTCCTCCCCCCGACCGACTCGCATGAAGCTCCTTGGCCTGAGTGCGCTGATCTCGCTGGCTCTGTGCCTCG
>CAZQTQ010000060.1:10021-14951 GCA_964596025.1 uncultured Rickettsiales bacterium | reverse complement strand
GTTAGGAGGTAGCCCTCGTGGTCCATCGAGTAGCTGATGACCACGCTCCGCCCCACGCCCCGTTCGCTGCGGGCCCGCTCCCGGAGGAACTGGGTCCACAGGGTGGTGGCTTCGCCGGGTGCAAAGGCCACGACGATTGACTCGGTGCTTGTGCCCACCCCCAGTTCAGTGACAGGTAGTGGGCCTAGACCCAAGGCACCGAGCAGCGAGGTGCGAGACTCCGGCAGTGGCAGTGGGTAGGCCTCGCGGTCTTCCATGTACTCGCGAAAGGCGATCTTGAAGAGGGAAAAGGCCTTGTCTACGTCGAGGCAGGACGCGTACTGGGGAAGATTAACGTCGAGCCCAAACAGGGAGATGTCGATGTCCGGTTCGCCGCAGAGAGCGGCGCCGTATTGGGCCCAAAACTCGTCCACCGGGCTGAGGACGGTGCAGTCGGGGTTCGTTGTGCCGTCGCAGCCATCGGCCCAGATCAAGAGGTCCGGTCGATACGGGTCGTTCTCCCAGGTCGGATCCCAGGGCATGTATTCGAGCAGGGTGGTTTCGTCTCGGGTCACTTGGATGTGTCGGCCCTGGGTGACATAGCGCTGGACCGGGTCCAGCGACAGGGTTCCGCCGGCGACCTCGGTCGCCTCCCAGAGGGCAAGCAGTCGAGTGGCTGCCGTCTCGGCCACAGACTCGAGGCGCGCAAAGGAGTTGAAGGATCCGCCCGGGGAGACGTCACCTCCTGCGCCCTGGGCGAAGATCCAGCGTGGGCCGCCATGGCGATGTTGGAGGAGGCTGGCGATGTGCCCCGGAGCATCGGAGCTGATCATCGGGTTGTCGCCGCCCAGGACCGTTCCGTGGATGCCGAAGGCGAACAGTGCGGCGATGGGCTCCCCGTCCACTCCGTCCACCCGCAAGAGGGAGGCGCGTGTGTCCTTGTAGCCCGGGCCAGTGATCTCTCCTTGGGGATTCCGCAGGTGGTCGTTGTGTTCGCGTCGATCGCGGAAGATTGCGCCGTCGTCGATGGGGTCGAAGGCCTCATCGATCCCCAGACCAATTGCGGCTTCTTTGCGTGCCTCGTAGGCCTGCACTGCGAAGTCCACGAGCTGGTCGACGAGGCGGTCGAAGATCTCTTGCTGGAAGAAGTCCCCTCCGAAGAACAGCAGCGTCGACTTGGTGAAGGGGCCGTAGGAGGAGTGGCTGTGGCTGGAAAAGGTGAAGACGGAGTCGCGCAAGTTGGTGCCGAGGCGCAAGCTCAGGGCTTCACCAATGGCCTCGGTGAGACCGTCGAAGGAGTAGATGAGGTCGAAGCGGACCAGGACCGCATGTTCGACTCCGTTCTCCAGCCAAAGAACGTCTGCAGGAATGCGGGTCTGCCAGCCGGCCGATGGGATGAAGTCCGTGCGGTAGTCGGAATCCCGAATGTCGGGTCCGTCGACGTCGCCGAGTGCTCGGTCCCGGCCGGTATAGCCTCCGAGCGGGACGCCGACGGGCAGGTCCAGGGTACCGCCGGCAGCTCCGGCCCGGAGGGTGCCTTGACCCAGCTCGGGCCAGACCGGCCCGAGATCTTCCTCGGGCTCGCAGCCGACCAGCATCAGCGCGAGACAGCAGAGGGTGGTGTGAAGGAGGTAGCTGCGCTTCATAGTGGCCTCCCGGGAGCCCCGGGGCCGCCAACCATACTTGATTTTTTCTGGATTTCGAGGAGTTAGGAAAGTAGGGCTGCCAGCCGATCCAGAATGCGTTCGGCCACCGCATCCTTCGACTGCAAGGGCAGTTCCTCTTTGTTTCCGGTTCGATCGAGGAGCGTGACCACGTTGGTCTTCCCGCCGAACCCGGCCCCATCGACCGCCAAGTTGTTTGCCGCGATCAGGTCGAGGTTCTTGGCCTCGAGTTTGGCCCGGGCGCCGGCGAGGAGGTCCTTGGTCTCCATGGCGAAGCCGATAAGGATCTGGTGCTTCTTGCGCTGGCCTAGGCCGGCGAGGATGTCGGGGGTGGGTTCGAGTGGGATCCCCTCCATCCCCTCCTGCTTCTTCAGCTTGTGGTCCGCGCAGTGGGCGGGCCGGTAATCGGCTACAGCCGCAGCCATAATGACAGCGTCCGAGTCGGCGAATCGGTCGTCGATCGCCTCCGCCATCTCCTGGGCGCTGACGACGTCCACGCGTTCAACGCCGGCCGGAGTGGCCAGGGAGCAGGGCCCGCTGACTAGGGTGACTGCGGCACCGCGACGGGCTGCGGCGGCGGCCAGCGCGAAGCCCATGCGGCCGGTGCTTCCGTTGCTGAGGAAGCGCACCGGGTCGAGTGCCTCGCGAGTGGGCCCCGCGGAGACCAAGACGCTCCGGTTTCCGAGATCCTGCGGCCCAAGAAGCGCTTGGAGTGCGGCGAGGGCCTCGTCGGGCTCAGGCAAACGACCGGAGCCAAACTCCCCGCTCGCCAGTCGGCCCTCCACTGGCGGTAGGATGTGGACTCCCGCTGCGACGAGCCGATCTCGGGCCTGCATATGTAGGGGGTTGTTCGCCATGCGGTGGTGCATGGCGGGACAGACGAGAACGGGCCCTTCGAAGCACTGGATCGTCAAGCCGAGCAGGTCATCGCAGAGCCCCGCCGCGAGCCCGCCGACGAAGTGGCTCGTGGCGGGATAGACGACGATCGCATCGGCCCAACGGCTCAATTCGACGTGCAGTTCGCCCCCTTCGCTGCGCTGTAGATCCCAGACGGAGCGGTAGACAGGGTGCCCGCTGAGGGCGTGAAAGGTGGCCTCGCCGACAAAGCGGGTCGCGGCCTTGCTCTGCACTACCCGTACCTCGCAGCCCGCGTCCTGCAGACGGCGAAGGAGCAGCACCGATTTGAAGGCAGCGATGCCTCCGGTGACGCCGAGCAACACTCGTCTTGGGTCCTCGCTCAAAACAACTCGCTCTCCCCCTGGCCCCGACGCAGCACTTCGAAGGGCTGGGTACTCAGGTCTACCACGGTGGTCGGGTCCGGAAGGCCCAGGCCTCCGTCGATGACAGCGTCCAAGCCAAGCCCAAGGGCGGCCTCGATGTCGACGGGGTCGATAACGAACTGGTCTTCCCCGCCCGGGGGCATCCGCAGAGAGCTGCAGACCAGCGGGCGGCCGAGGCCGCGGACTACGGCTCGTGGGATGTCCGCGTCAGGCACCCGCACGCCGATCGTCTTGCGCTTCTTGTGCATGAGCTTAGGAATGTTTGGGCCCGCAGCGAGGATGAAGGTGTAGGGGCCGGGCAGAAGGTGCTTCATCGTTCGGTAGGCCAGGCTGGACACGTAGCCGGCGAAGCGGCCGACGTCATCGACTTCAGCCAAGAGGATGCTCAGGGGGTGGCTGCGCGGCGACTGCTTCAGGTCGTAGACGCGATCGATGGCTTTCTTGTGGTGGAGGTCGCAGGCCAAGGCGTAGCCGGAGTCAGTTGGCAGTGCGACCACACCGCCTCGGTCCAAGAGAGCGATCGTCTCAAGCAGTTCAGGCCCTCGTGGTGCCCACGGATCCAGTTCAATGCGCATGGCCCACCCGGCCGGTCTCGGTCCGGATTAGCGTTCGGTTCGGGTCCGCTCGAAGGAGGCAAGCCCACCGATCGACTTGAGGCGGTTGTCGGCCACCAGGTTACTGGCAGCCGCTGTCGTGACCTCCCGCTCGCGCGATAGGACGAAGATCTCCTTGAGGGTGTTGAAGATGTTCTCCGCGTCTCGAAGGGCCTTCTCGCGGGGAGCCCCCATGATCTCGGCGTAGACATTGATCAGTCCCCCTGCGTTGATGACGTAGTCGGGGGCGTAGAGGACGCTGCGGTCCTTGAGCATGGCCCCGTGCCGGGCCATGTTGTCGAGTTGGTTGTTGGAGCCGCCCGCTACGATCGGCACCTTCAGTTGGGGAATGGTCTTGTCGTTCAGCACGCCACCAAGAGCGCAAGGAGCGAAGACATCTGCTGTTTGGCTGTAGATCTCGTCCAACCCGACCACTTTTGAGCCGTACTTGGTGGCGCAGCGGTCCAAGCGCTCGCTGTCCACGTCAGTGATGATGGTTGAGCAGCCGGCCTCGTGGAGGTAGCGGCACAAGTTCACGCCAACGTTGCCGACGCCCTGGACGGCGACGGTCCGGCCCTTGAGGTCGGGGCTGCCAAAGACCTCTTCGCAAGCGGCGCGGATTCCGTGGAAGACACCCCAAGCCGTGACGGGTGAGGGGTCACCGCTGCCACCGGCGTACTTTGATACACCGCAAACATGGTTTGTCTCCATGTTGATGAAGTCCATGTCCGCCACCGCCGTGCCCGAGTCTTCTGCGGTGATGTACCGGCCGCCGAGGCTGCCGACGAACTGGCCGAAGGCCCGCAAGAGGGCCTCGGTCTTGTCGGTTCGGGGGTTGCCGATGATGACCGCCTTGCCGCCGCCCAAGTTGAGGCCGGCACAGGCCGCCTTGTAGGTCATTCCCCTGGAGAGTCGCAGCACGTCCCGCAGGGCGTCCGCTTCGGACGGATAGGGATAAAATCGGCAGCCACCGAGGGCGGGGCCCAAGGTCGTATCGTGGATGGCGATGATGGCATTTAGGCCGGCCGCATCGTTGCGACAAAAGACCACCTGCTCGTGGTCGTAGTTCTCGGCGTGCGAAAAGACGGGCATGCTCGGGCTCCAACGAGGTGCTTCCGGGTCTGGAGAACCTGAGGAAGCGGTTCGGAGGCTAAACGTCCCCTGTGAGCCAGTCAACCCAAACCCCAGTTGAGTGGAGCCGTGGTTCGCCTTACCATCGGTTGGAATCGGAGCGTGTGGAAGATGCGGAGCTCCTCGATGCCATCTGACCTTGTCCAAAACACGAAATCAGGCGCACTGGGCTTTCTGCTGCTCGGCTTGGCACTTGTCCACCCAGCCGGAGTCTCTTCCGCGCCACTGGAAGGTCCAGCGGCCGGCGCGGTGAGCGAAGCTCCCGGCTTTCCTGCTTTGGGGG
>CAZQTQ010000060.1:7243-9991 GCA_964596025.1 uncultured Rickettsiales bacterium | reverse complement strand
CCTGGGCCGTGCCCGTGTCGAGCTGAAGGCGCTCTTGGCCAGCCGGCGGATCTCGGCGTCCGACCGAGCCCGCGCCCACTTTCTCGCTGGCTGGGTCGCCGCCGAGTTGGGGCATCGACAGGAAGCGAGCCGCTCTTTCTACCGAGTGCGCAGCCTGGAGGAGCATCCACTCAAAGAGCTCGCTACCTTCTACGAGGCCCGGCAAGACCTGCTCCGGGGGCATCCTCGGACCGCGTTTGCCGAGTGCGATCAGTACCTGGAGCAGTACCCCGAGGGACGGCACAACGACGAGTGTCTCCTCATTCAGGCCGAGGCCCACCTTGCGCTAGGGAACCGGCGGCGGGCAGTTGAGCGCTTTGATGCCTACCTGGAGGAGCACCCCAAGGATCAGCGTCGCGAGGCCATCGCCCTCAAGGTGGCATTGGCCCTGGAGAGCTCGGGACGCGTCAAAGAAGCGGTCAGGCGCTATGAGGCCCTGTACATGCGGCACGACCTGCCGACCACCGGGGCCGAGGCGCGGCGCTCGTTGGAGCGGCTTCGCGCCAAGGGGTTGGACTTCCCTCCCCTGTCCGACGAAGAACTCTACACGCGTGCCTGTTCCCTGCGGGACAGCGGCGAGGTGGAGGCGTCCTTTGAGCTGTTCTGCGACCTGGAGCTGCGTAACCCGGCCGAGGGGTCCGGCGCCAACGCCCTTGGGGAACGTCTTGAGGGGGAACGCCACGACTTCCTGTGGAAGAACCGTCGCTACGAGGAGCTTGCGGTCTGGTACGAGCGGAAGTACCAGGCGGATCCGGAGGGAGCCGCCGCAGCGGAGAACCTCTACTGGGCAGTGCAAGGCTTTACTCGTTGCGGACGCTTCACCGATGCAGTGCGCTTTCAGGAGCTGGGACGGAGGTCCTTCCCTGGCCACCGGCGATTTCGCGAGTCCTTCGAACGGAGCGCCCTCCTCTACGTAGGCGCGGGCCAGTACGACCGAGCCTTGACCGCCTACCAGGACTGGCAGAAAGCCTCCTACCGGGCCCGCCGCAGTTCGAGGATCCGCTTTCGGGTCGGTTACTACGCCTACCGATCGGGCAAGTTGGGCCTCGCCAGCGACAAGCTGTCGAATCTGGCCGAAGGGCGCTCAGGCTACAAGACAGCAGCCCGCTTCTTCTTGGGCAAGGCTCTGGTCGGCCAGGGGAAGGCTGAGGCCGGCAAAGCCGCCTTCGAGCGGGTCCTGCAGGATGCGCCGGACAGCTGGTACGCCCAGGTGGTCCGCAGCCGTCGCCGACAGGCCGAAGGCCAGGGCCAGGCTCGGACCGGTCGATGGCCAGGACGAGCTGCGCGGTCGCAGGGTGCCCGGAACCTTCCCCCTCCCCCTCCCCTCCTGGAGTTGGCCACCCGGCTGCACGCGAACTTTGTCCGGGGCACCGACGCGCCTCTCGATCCGGTCTTGGCCCGGGTGAAACGGGACGAAGACGGACGAATTGTGGAGGACGGCGGCGGTGGATGGGCCCGGGTTCTTCCCTTTCCCGTTGAGGATGACGCAGCCGCGGAGTCTGGGGATTCCCGCGCTGGAGAAGTACGGCATCGGGCCGAGTCGTCCTCGGAGGCTTCGGGCCTGCCGCCAGATGGGTTCGCATGGTTCGATCCCACCATTCCTCCCAGCACTTGGATCCCATCCCCCTGGTGGCAGCCGGATGACGGCCACAGGCTCTGGAAGCAATTCGTCGACGAACAGAGCCCGCACTGGCCCCAGCTGGAGGAAGCTTACGAGCTCAGCCGCATCGGCCTCGGCGATCTGGCTGGTCCCCTGCTTGCGGCGATCTACAAAGAGGTGCGGGAACTCAGGAGGAGCCGCTCGAAGAAGCGGAAGGTCCAGCGCTACCGAAGTTCCGGTCGGCGTGTCGGTGGCCCTGCGGTGGCTCGCTGGGCCTCCATCCTGGATCTAAGACTCAAGGACGAGGATTGGCTTCAGCTCTTCGCGGCGGCGGGCCACCCGGCCAGCGTGGCCTACTTCGCCAAGAAGAGCATCGACTACGACTCTATGGATCGCGCCACTGCAGTAGACCGAGCCGCCTGGAGTCTCCGGTACCCCGCCGCCTTTGCCCCGCACGTCTGGCAGGCGGCCTGGGAGAACGACGTCGATCCCCTGTTGATGCTCAGCATCATGCGGGCCGAGAGCTTGTTCCGGCACGACGCTGTGTCTCGAGTTGGTGCGCTCGGCTTGGTTCAAGTCATGCCGGCGACCGGTGCACGGGTCGCCTCTTTGATGCAATTGAAGGACTTCCGGGTCGAGCGCTTGCTGGAGCCGCGGATCAACGTCGGGGTTGGGACCTGGTACCTCGGCAAGCTCTTAGACCGCTTCGATGGGCAGTTTCCGTTGGCGGTCGGGTCCTACAATGGGGGGCCGCACAACATTGGTCGCTGGCTCCGGGAGAAGGTGGGAATTCCGCTCGAGGACTACGTTGAGGAGATCGCCTTTAACGAGACTCGCAACTACGTGAAGAAAGTCGTGCAGTACTACGCGATCTATACCGCCCTCTATACCGAGAGCGACTACGTGCAGTTGTCGCCCCAAACCGAGCCGGACGACGCCAGCGTCATCGACTTCTAAGGGGTAGTGGCCCTCCCGAGGGCAGCGGCTTTGCTACTCTCTTGCAGCCCTACAGAAACATGGCTTCTTCAAATCCCTCCCCGTTCAGACTCGCCCAGCTCTCTCCCCTTCGGGCGGGACGGGCTCGGTGGTGGATTGGGGCGATCTCGGCC
>CAZQTQ010000060.1:0-7233 GCA_964596025.1 uncultured Rickettsiales bacterium | reverse complement strand
CGTAGGGCTCCTGGTCGGGACTCCGATGGGGGTCCTTGGCGACGAGCTAGCCAACGAGAAGATCGAGCTCTTTCCCGAGAAGCTCGGGCCCTTGCCGGCACAGGCTCCGCCGGCCCCGTTGCCCTCGCTCTCGGCCCAGACCTGCAATGCCTGCCACGGCGCGATTCACGACGAGTGGAAGGCTTCAGGCCACTCGAGGGCCTCGACCAACCTCGTATACCGCAAGTCGGTGGAAGCCTTGGGGAACCCAACCCTCTGCGACAACTGCCACTTGCCCCTCGAAAATCAGCGTGCGTCTTTGCCAAAGGGACCGGGAGGTCTGGGGCGCACGGCTCGTGTGGAAAATCCTGCTTACGAGCCGACCCTGGCGCAGGAAGGGGTCACGTGTGCGGTCTGCCACGTCCGGCAGGGGGTAATCCTGGGGCCGCGGGAGCTTCCGCCCGAACGCGCTCCCCACCCCATCGTCAAGGCCGAAGAACTCAGCGGGGTCCAAGCGTGCTCCTACTGCCATCAGCTTGCCCTCAAAGGGGCGGGTGATCACCCCTACTTGGATACGGTTGGCGAATGGCAGCGCTCTCCCTTTGGACAGGCGGGGATTGTCTGCCAGGAGTGCCACATGCCGCGGGTTTCCGGCGTGATCTCGGGATCTCGCTACGCCGCCTACTCCTCGCATCGCGGGTTGGGGGCGCCCGATCCCGAGGCTGTCGCCCGTGCCCTGACTCTCGAGGTGAAGCTGCGGTCAGCGCGGCTGGAGCGTGGCGAGACCTTGCGGGCAGAAGCCCAGATGATGAATACCGGCGCCGGCCACACCGTGCCGACGGGGGATCCAGCGCACCAGCTGGAGTTGCGCTTTGCGGTCTTGGATCCCCAGGGCGGGATGGCCAAAGGTGCGGTTCAGAGTTCGTTGTGGCTCCACCGCACCGTAGAGCCCGATCCTCCCTTCCGGCAAGTCTCGGATGCGCGGTTGGAGGCGGCCTCGAGCCGGTCCTTTGACTACGCCTACACTCCCACCGAGAAGCAGAATGCCGGTACCTACACCTTGGTAGTTACGCTGAACTGGTGGGCAGCCTCGCCGGAGCAGGCTCGCGCTATCGGATTGAGCGAAGACCAGGTGCGCCTGACGGTAAGCCGCCAAGAGATCCCCTTCGAGGTCTTCTAGCGCCCCTCCCGGCCGGGTGACCGGCTTGACCCCTTGCCCCGGCTCCAGTAGAAAACGCGACGGTCGGGCATTTTCTACCCAATTACCCCGACACAGGAGTGGACCATGGACTTGGCTGGACAGAAGGCGCTGGTGACCGGGGGATCCCGGGGGATTGGTAAGGCGATTGCCCTCGAGTTGGCTCGACTGGGGGCTGATGTAGCCATCAACTACAACCGTAGCGCGGGTCCCGCGGACGAAGTTGTGGCCCAGATCAAGGCCATGGGTCGAAAGGCGGTGGCGATCCAGGCCGATGTCAGCGACTTCGCCCAGGCTGGCACGCTGGTCAAGGAGGCCGTTGCCGTGCACGGGGGCCTGAGCATCCTCGTCAACAACGCCGGGATCACCCGAGACAAGTTGTTGATGGCGATGAAGGAAGAGGAGTGGTCGGCTGTCATCCAGACCAACTTGGGCGGCACCTACAACGTGACCCAACAAGCCACGCGCTCCCTGCTCCGCAACCGAGATACCGGCGCTGTCGTCATTAACATTTCCTCGGTCTCCGGGCGCGTAGGCGTTCCGGGACAGGCCAATTACAGCGCGGCCAAGGCGGGCATAATCGGCTTCACCAAGGCGGTGGCCAAGGAACTGGGGAAGCGAGACATCCGTGTCAACGCCGTGGCACCCGGATTCATCACCACCGACATGACCGATTCAATGCCCAAGGCGATGCTCGACCAGATGGTCAAGATGATCCCGCTGGGCCGCATGGGCACGGTGGACGAGATCTCGCAGCTGGTCGGCTTCCTCTGCGGCCCCGGTGGCCGCTACATCACCGGCCAGTGCTTCGTAGTCGACGGCGGTTTGACGATGTAGAGGCGGTCAGCCTGTCTCACTGCCCTTTCCGCCGAGCGTTTCGAGTGCCTCGCGAAGCCGGATCAGACCCGGCTGGTCCTCGGGGCTGTACTTGATGCCCATCCCCTCAGCTTGGCCTTCCATAAGGCCAGCGCTTGCGCTCGACCACACCACACTGCCTTCGACCTCGATCGGCTCCGGCCAATCCGGCACCGTGAGGTGGAGGAGGCAGCGCCGCCCGACCTCGAGGGGATCGGGGGTCTTGATGAAGGTCCCTCCGCGGGTGAGGTTCCGCTGGTACTCCCGCACGAACTTGGCGCTGCTTTTGTAGGTGATGCGCAGCTTGGCGGCTCGCTTCTGTTTCGGATCGGGGGCGGCTTTGGGGGCAGCCAGGGGGCTGGAGTGCTCGATCGCGGGGGCCGCATCGGAGCCTGGCTTGCGTGGGGCGATGCCAAAGGGGTCGAGCTCGGGTCCGTCACTGTTGGAGCCAGCTGTCGGGCTTGCCGCTGCAGCTGCCGAGGGATCCCGGGGTGCGATGCCGAAGGGGTCAAGAGAGGCCTCCGGTGCCCCGGACTTGGCGCCTTTGGTCACGGACGGTGCGTTCGGGCTGCGTTCGGTGATGGCAAAGGGATCAGCGAGGATGGAGTGGATGGCATCCGTGGGGTCGGCTAACGGGGGGGGCGAGGTGCTCTCCGCTACACCGGCATCGACCCCGGATTCGTCCAAGGCCTTGCCCAAGGCAGCTGCCACCGCGCTCAAGGCGTCCTCAGCGGTCTCGGGATCTTCAACCAATCCGGTGAATCCGCCTTCGCCCGCCGCATCGCCCTGCTCTCCGGCGGGCGTGGAGTGGGTCCGGGGCGCAATGGCGTGCTCGTCCTGAGATCGAGGGGCGACGGCGTAGGGGTCAGCCGCTTCGTCCTCTCCCTTCTCATCCGACTTGGCAGCCCCAGCCAGCTTGTTGGCCAGTTTTCCCAGGAGGCTAGCGGCGCCATCGCCACCTTCTCCGGCTGAGCCCGCTGCACCCGTTCCGTTGTCCCCGGCCTCCGCCTGGCTCAGGGCAACGGCCTTCATCTCTTCGGCCGCGACAGAGACCTTGTCGATGTAATCCCTGATCTCGATGGCCTGCTCTTCCTGGGTATCGCGGTCAGCTGCGTTCACGTGCAGGATGCCGTTGCTGTCGATGCGAAAGGTGACGTCGATGTGGGGGGTCATCGCTGGAGCGGGGCGGATTCCGTGTAAGACGAACTCGCCGAGGAACTCGTTCTCCCCTGCCCGCTCCTCCTCCCCCTGCCGGACGACGACCTTTACCTCGCTCTGGTTGTCCCGCACCGTCTTGAAGGTTCGGGTCTCGGAACACGGGACCGTGGTATTCCGCTCGATGATGTGCTTGAAGAACCCGCCGGCGACGTCCATGCCCAGACTGAAGGGGGTGACGTCCAGGAGCAGGCTTGCTTCTTCCTCATCGTCCAGGTTGAAGCTGTGCACCGCAGCCCCGACCGCGACCACCTCTTCGGGGTGGACCCCCTTGCACGGATTCTTGCCAAAGTAGACCTTGATGCTCTCCTGGATTTTCGGCATCCGCGTCATTCCGCCGACAAGAATGATCTCGTCCAGGTCTTCGACGCTTAATGCGGCGGATCGCAGCGCGTCGTCTGTGATCTTGATCGCCTTGTTGATGAGATCCTGGACGAGCTCTTCTAGCTGCGGTCGCGTGAATTCGAGCTCGAGGTTCTTGTCGCCGACGAGGTGCGGGATGAGGATGGGGGTCTTGTCGACGAAGCTGAGCTCGCACTTGGCACGTTCGGCCGCGTCCTTCATGCGTTGCAACGACGTCGGGTCCTCGCGGGGGTCACTGCCTGTTTCGTCTTGGAAGGCATCGGCCATCCAGTTGACGATTCGGTAGTCGAAGTCCTCTCCGCCAAGGAAGGTGTCGCCTGCGGTCGAGAGGATCTCGTAGACCCCTTGCCCCACCTCAATGACCGACACGTCGAAAGTCCCGCCGCCCAGATCGAAGACAGCGATCTTCGTCTCTAGATCCTTCTTGAACCCGAAGGCCAAGGCGGCGGCGGTTGGCTCGTTCAGGAGTCGAAGAACGTTCAGACCTGCCATCTCGCCGGCCCGCATCGTGGCCTGGCGCTGTGAGTGGCTGAAGTTGGCCGGGACGGTGATGACAGCATCCGTGACCGTCTGTCCGAGCTTCTCCTCCGCCATGCCCTTGACTGCTTTGAGGATGATGGACGCGGCCTCTTCGGGCGAGATCTCCACCTCGCCCATCTGAAGCAGGACTTCGCCCTGGCTGCCGCTAGTTACCCCGTAGGAGACGTTCTTTGCGGCGACCTGCACCTCGGGCGCCTCGTACTTGCGTCCGATCATTCGCTTGGTGCCGTAGAGCGTCTCCGTCGGTCGTTCGACAACCAGAGCCTTGGCACCGTGGCCCACGACAAAGCGTCCGCGACCCTTGGTTCCGATGCAGGACGGCAGGATGTTGTAGCCGCGGTCGTCTTCGATGATGCGGGGACGGCCGTTCTCGACCACTGCGATGCAGCTATTGCTTGTCCCCAGGTCGATGCCGACGGTGAGTCCCATGCCTAGCTGCCGCTCGCTCTTCTGCCTTCGTCTGGTTCGGTCCACATTGGACCGCTCCACAGTGCCGCTGCAGTTTAGCCTGAATCCGCGCTAGTGCGTCGCTCGGCCCCCAGCCGGGCTAGGGAGAGGCAAAGAGCGGGAGCTGGGGTCTCTTCGCCCCGGCGTCGTACAGGGCGGGATAGCGGCCGGAGAAACAGGCGTCGCAGTAGCCACCCTGGTTGCCGTGCACGGCCTGGTGCATGCCCTCGATGCTCAGGTACCCCAGGCTGTCGGAGCCGACGAAGTGGCCAATCTCCGCCACGGTGTTGTTTGCGGCGATGAGTTCCTCTTGGCTCGGGGTATCGACCCCGAAGTAGCAGGGACCAACGGTGGGGGGCGCAGCGATGCGAAGGTGGACCTCGGTAGCACCGGCTTTGCGGAGCAAGCGCACGATCTTCTTGCTGGTCGTCCCGCGCACCAAGGTGTCGTCCACCACCGCCACCCGCTTGCCTTCCAGGAGGGTCGACACGGGGTTGAGCTTGAGCTTGACCCCGAAGTCACGGATCCGCTGGTTGGGCTCGATGAAGCTCCGTCCGACGTAGTGGTTGCGGATGAGTCCTAGGTCAAAGGGCAGGCCCAACTCGCGAGCGAAGCCGAGGGCAGCGGCCACGCCGGAGTCCGGAACCGGCACGACGAGGTCTGCGTCGACGGGCTGCTCTTTGGCAAGCGAGGCTCCGAGCTCCTGGCGCACCTGGTAAACGCCGCGCCCCCACAGCACCGAGTCGGGTCGGGAGAAGTAGAGCTGCTCGAAGATGCAGCAGCGCGGTTCTTCGTCGGGGAAGGGATGGAAGGAGGCGATTCCCGCGTCGTCGATCACCACGACCTCGCCGGGATCGATGTCTCGGACGAACTCGGCCTCGATGAGGTCGAGTGCGCAGGTCTCGGAGGTTATGATCCACGCCCCCGAGGGATGCCGGCCCACCACCAGGGGCCGATAGCCAGCAGGATCGCGAACTGCAACCATCAAGTCGGGCGTCATGAGGAGTCCGGACCAAGCGCCGCGGACCTGGGCCAGCGCATCGACGGCCCGGTTGATCACCGAGTGTTGGCTCGAGCGCGCCATGAGGTGGATGACGACCTCGGTGTCGGTGGTGGTCTGAAAGATCGCGCCCTGCTCCTCCAGCTCTCGCCGGAGGGACGTTGCGTTGATGATGTTGCCGTTGTGAGCCACAGCCAGACCCGAGCCCCCGTACTGCACCAGGATCGGCTGTACGTTTCGCAGATCGTTCGCTCCAGCGGTCGAATAGCGCACGTGGCCCACGGCCCGGTCTCCGCTGAGGCCGCGCAGCTTCTCTCGGGGAGAGAAGACCTCGCTGACCAGACCGCACCCGCGGTGAACCGACATGCCCTGGCCGTTCGAAGAGACGATGCCAGCCCCTTCCTGGCCTCGATGCTGCAGGGCGTGAAGACCGAGGTAGACGAGGTTTGCCGCCTCTTCGTGACCCCAGACCCCCACCACTCCGCACTCTTCTCGGAAGGAATGGCGGCTTGGGGGGAGGATGGGGAGCATCGTGAAATGAAGCCGTATGCAGGAAAGAGGTCCGAGTCGGTGCCGGGGGAGGACCTGTGGGCCCCTAGTGTCGAGCCGGTTGAGGACGCAAACCCGTGGCTTCGTGGACGCCGTTCACCCAGGCGCTCCGAAGGGCGGAAACGGGGAGGTCGACTACGGTGCATTGGTGGGCGTCCAAGATGCACAAGGTCTCTCCGCCAATGGAGCCGGCATGCCGGGCCTGACAGCTCCACTCCTGAGCCAGGGCCAGGAACTCAGCCAGCATCTCCGAATCCACAACGACCCAGGCGCATCCGTGGGTTTCCCCGAAGAGTCCCAGCTCGCGTGAGGAGGGATCGGGGTGGATGGCGAGCTGAATCGTACAGCCTTGCCCTTGTCCGAGGTTCTGGGTCTCTCCGCCGGCCAACGCCATCTCAGCCAGTGCCACAGCGAGCCCGCCGTCCGATGCGTCGTGTGCGGCAAGGATGAGCCCGCGCTGGACTCCTTCCTGCAGCGCGCGGAGCAGCGCACGTTCTTCGTCCCAGTGCACGCGGGGCGGGCGGCCGGACTCCAGGCCGTGCACGACGCGGGCGTAGGCGGTGGCACCCAATGTGGGGCGCGGGGAGCCGAGCAGGACGATCTCCCCCTCGCGTGGGAGGCCCAGCCCAACCGACCGCTCGGCCTGCTCCAACAGCCCCACCATGCCGATCGTCGGCGTGGGGTGAATGCTCTGTGCTCCCGTCTCGTTGTAGAAGGAGACGTTTCCGGACACCACGGGCAGGTCCAACTCGGTGAGGCCGGCAGAAATCCCGGCTACGGCCCGCTCGAACTCCCACATGACTTCGGGCCGTTCGGGGTTCCCAAAATTGAGGCAGTCGGTGACGGCGATGGGCTCCGCCCCCGTGCAGGCCACGTTGCGTGCGGCCTCGGCGATGACGCCCTGAGCCCCGCTGAAGGGGTCTTGCTTCACGTGGACGGAGTTGCAGTCCGTGCAGACGGCGATGCCTTTCTTCGTGCCTGGGATGCGCAAGACGGCGGCGTCGGCGGCGCCCGGTCGGAGCAGGGTTCCCAACCGCACCATGTGGTCGTACTGCCGGTAGATCCAGCGCTTGTCGGCGATGTCCGG